>JBGTDZ010000030.1:0-12432 GCA_041748055.1 Aquaticitalea sp. | reverse complement strand
ATTGGCCACAAAAATTGGAGAAGACCGTTTCACAAATATTCTCAATGCCGTCAAGCAATGCGATGTGATACTTATCGCTGTGCCACCCACGGCAATTTTTGAAATCATTGAACAAATGGGTAATGTAGCCAATAAAGTTATTATTGATGCTACCAATTCCATTATGAAAAGCCCTGAACCTTTTAAAACTGTGTATCATTGTCTGGTGGATACAACAAATGCGAAGGTGGTAAAATGTTTCAATTCAACAGGTTTTGAAAACATTTTAAATCCTATTTATGACAATCAACCGATAGATATGTTTATGGCAGGGGATAGTGATGATGCAAAAAAGGTAGCAACCAAATTAGCCATGGATTGCGGTTTTGCTTTCTGTTTAGATTTTGGTAAATCCGATAAAGTTGAGTTACTTGAAAAGTTTGCTTTGTCATGGATTAACTTGGCCATTATGCAAGGACATGGGCGTAATATGGGGTTTAAGGTAGTTCAGAGATAACGTTTTTTTATCTCAAGTTTGATTTTACTTAAAGCAATTAACTTTAAATTATATCCAAAAAGAACAAAATTCCAATGGAAGAATCCGAAAGGATTCTCCATATAAGCTCTAACCCAAAAATGGCTTATACGCTGTTTTGGAAGTAGTTATTTAAATTCTAATTTTCCGCCTTTCATTAATTGCTCATAATTTATATAGGTATTTAAAGTTTTGTTGTTCAACTTAATAATATTAAATGATTTATTTGATTTTACTAATTCTAAGGTTTTGTCATTTTCCAAATGAACTATCGCACTGTCTACTTGAGGAATGCCAAAAACAAATTCTCCATTGACCGGATTTACTGGATAAAATCCTAAAGTTGTAAATATATACCATGCACTCATTTGACCACAATCATCATTTCCTGTAATACCGTTAGGTGTATCATTGTAGAATTGATTGTAGATTTGAGTAATATACTTTTTACCAATTAGGGGCTCATCGGTAAATGCATATAGATATGCAATGTGATGGCTCGGTTCATTTCCATGCGCATATTGACCAATTAATCCTTCCTGTCCCAAGTGTTTATTATCTTCTTCACTTTCTAATGTAAAAAAAGTATTCAACTGTTCTTTTAACGCTTCTTTTCCTCCTAATAATTCAGCATAGCCCTGCACATCATACTGACTTGGTGTCCAAGAATATTGCCAAGCATTCGCTTCAGTGTAATCTCCAGGATTATTCATAGGCGACGTTGGGACTAATGGCTCAAATGGCTCTCTGAAGTTACCTTTGGTGTCTTTTCCACGCATCAAACCCGTCTCCGAATCAAATAGGTTTTTGTAATATGAAGCTCTTTTTTGATATCTATTTGCTATTTCTGTTTTACCTAAATTATCTGCCATTACTGCAACGCAATAGTCATCAAAACCACTCTCCAATGTTCTTGATACAGATTCATTATCTAAATAATCAAATGGATAATAACCATATTTATTATAAATATCCCATTCAGAATTTAAGTGATTTTTACTTGTAGAAGACACCATTGCCTCTAAAGCTACATTGGCATCAAAACCCTTAAATCCCTTCATATAAGCATCTAAAATTACTGGGATAGCATGATTACCAATCATACAATTATTTTCTTGTCCCCAAGCTGTCCAAATAGGTAAATAGCCTTGCGCTTTATGATGTGCCAACATCGTATTTACAAATCCGTTTACACGTTCGGGAACTAAAATTGTGTAAAGTGGATGAGCAGCCCTATACGTATCCCAGAGTGACAGGGTTGAATAGTATTCGTTTTTAATTGCTGTTGCTATTTTATCGTCAGCCCCTCGATATTTACCATCTACATCAGTAATGTTAGACGGTTGAATAAACAGATGATACATAGCAGTGTAAAATATCGTTTTTTGTTTATTATCTGCATCAATCTCTATTTTTTTGAGGTACTCATTCCAAACGCTTTTTGCGTTTTGTTTGACTTGGTCAAAATCCCAATGTGGCAACTCTACGTTTAAATTATTTTTAGCACCCACAACGCTCACTGTTGAAAGCGCAACTTTGCACATTAGCTGTTTTTCTTTTAAGTTAAATGATAACACATATTTTGGTGCATTTTCTTTGGCTTGCCTCGTCAGTTCTTCTATGTTTTCAAAAGGAACATCAAAGTTAACTGTGAAGAAATATTTACGGTCTACCCAATTTTTAGTGTGACAATATCCGGAAATAGTTTGGTTGTCTTTTTCAATGATTACATCACTATCAAGCACTAAACTATCTGTTAAAAAGCGAAGTCCGTGTTGAAGGTTTACAAGTAATTTAGCGTCATTGGAAGGATATGTGTATTTATGAAATGCTACGCGTTCCGTGCTAGTTAACTCGGCTGTTATTCCGTTTGTGAGATTCACTTTGTAGTAACCTACTTCTGCTTCTTCGTTCACCTTTTGTGTGGAAAATTTTGAATTTTCTTGAGTTAAAGGGAACAATAAAACATCCCCAAATTCACTAATTCCTGTTCCACTGGCTCTGGTATTTGAGAATCCTATAATGGTTGAATCCTTTAATTGATAACCGCTCGTATAATCCCATCCTTTATCAGTGTTATCGGGTCCTGGTTGCACCATTCCAAATGGCATAGTCGGTCCAGGAAAGGTGTGACCAGTACCGTCGGTTCCAATAAAAGGGTTTACGAATTGTGTGTAATCAGTTATTTCCGAACCAGTATTCTCTTGACTTGTTTTTTCTTGTTTACAAGAAAAAACATACACGAAAATGAGTAAAAAAGTAAGCCGTTTTATAATAATTGGTTTAGTAAAGTATAAATACATATTTAATTTGATTTTAAAATAACAGCTGATTTTTCAGGAAGAGTAACTTTTAAAATAGTATTCTCTTTTGAAGTCTGAAGTGTATTCAGGATATTATCATATGTGCCTGAAAATCTTGTTTTAACTTCAGTAGTTATTTCCTTGTCTCCAGAATTGATAATGGTAATAATTTCATGATTATTATCATATCTGGAATAGGCTAAAATTTTATCGGAATCAGAAACTGATAAAAACTCAATCTCACCATAGGCAAGTAAAGGATTAGCTTTTCTAATACGAATGAGTTTTTGATGAAAGCTGAACAAGTCCTTATTAAAAGTTACTTTGTCGATTGGTCTGTCTTTTCCCGTTGGATGCGCTACTTCATCTTCGAACGTGTAATCTGGCCAAATCAATGGTTTTCTGCTAGAAGGATCATCAGCGCCCCACATTCCCATTTCATCTCCTGCGTAAATATGTGGTGAACCAACGTAGGTGTGTTGTTGAACGAGTAAGAGTTCTAAAGTTTGATAAGTAGCATCGTCTGGTTTATGAATTTTATACTCCGGATTTTCATGCGCTTTAGTCAAGTACTTATATTTGTTTTTATTGAATAAGGATGTTAACAAACGTGGTGTATCAAAGCCACATGTATAATTCATCATGGCATAATTATTCACTTTTCTGATGTTGCTTCTAAAGAAGTTCAAGCTATCTATGAGTTGATTTACTGAAATCCTATCAGGGGATTCATTAAAATAATGCCTTGATACTTTGTACCATCTGTAATTCATAACAGCATCAAAAATGTCTCCTCTTAAAAAGGGTTCAGGGTCCATTAATTTATCTGGCCATTGCTCCCACCAGATTTCTCCCAATAAATACGCATCAGGGTTAATTTTTCGCACATGTTTTCTAAAATCTCGCCAAAATCCTAACGGTGTTTCCGCTGCAACATCTAATCGATAACCATCTACACCATCAGAAAGATCTCCATCTTGATTAGGATCTAACCAGCGACGGACAACGTTAAAAATATGTTGTTTCGCAGAATTGTCATAAATATTTCCTTCAAAAGGTGCAAGTTTCACAGAAGCATCTTGTCCATTGGTTTCTTTTATTTCTGGAAGAGTAGGCACACCTGCCCAACCGCGATAGTCAAATTCATTTTCTTTAGTATTGGGATTATCAAAATGCTCAACCCAGTACCAATCTTTAAATTTTGAATTCTCTTGATTTTTCAAAACATCTTGCCAAGCCCAAAATGTATTTCCTGTATGATTCCATGAATAATCTAAAATCAACCGAATATCTCTTTTATGAAATTCCTTTATAACATCAAGAAATAATTGGTCTGCACTCGTCATTTTCCAAGTGCTTGGGTCATCCGGAATTTCTGAAGCCATTATTTTTTTATCTCCTTTAGGATCAGGACCAAAATTAACATCAATATGTCTCCAATGACGTGCATCGTATTTATGTAATGAAGGTGAATCGTTTAATGGCCTAAAATAAACCGCCGTGATTCCTAAAGAATCTATATAATCGATTTTATCAAGTACACCTTGCAAATCCCCACCATACCTGCGCAGTTGTACCTTATCCACAAATAATTCCACTGGATTACCATAAAAGTCATCTCTTCCTTCTAAATTTAGAAAAAATGGATCTTCCTTATACCAATCTTGTGTCCATGGTGTTATTGCCCACGAATCTGGAATTTCTCCAGGAAACGTACCAGCAATATCTTCAGCAGTTGGATCGTTACTAAAGTCACCATTTCTAAAGCGCTCAACTGCAATTTCGTACCAAATTACATTCTTTGACCAATCTGGTGGATTTTCAAATGCCGTCTTCTTAACTGTTTCCTGTCTATTTTGTGGTTTAGTTTTTAAATTTTGACAAGCTACACAAAATAAAAGCAGACATATTATTATACTATTTTTTCTCATATTTTTAGTTTTTTATTGGAAATGTAACTTTACGAAGTACAGTTTTCCCTAATGGAATTAATCTCACTTTTACGTTTTTGTGCTGTTTATTATCGTACATACTCCCTTCCATAAAAATCTCATGGCCATAAAAGGTACCTGGAGTGCTTTGTGATTCGAAATTAAAATCGCTTTCCTCAACGAACTCTAAATGTTTGTAATCATCATTTGTTGGAAAGCAATAATAATCTCTGAAGCGTTCATCTGAATAAGATTTTATGATTTCTTCCCGATGTGGAATTCCATAAGCAAAGACTAAAGGGCCTCTTTGGAGGTACTTCTCACCATTATTGGCGGTTTTTTGTTCAATTTTATTCTGAAATGTGATGGTAAAGGTTTCATCTGCCTTCCATTCTTTTTCAATTTTATAATAGCCGTTATCAAGTTGGATACTGGCATTTTTAATATCGATATGAAAGCTATCACTCCATTCTGGCTTGCGCAAATAGAGCGCATAATTTGTAGGATTATCTATGGATATTTTAATTTTCACCTCATCGGATAACGGGTAATTAGTCTCTTGTTCAATCTTTATTTTAGAGGCATTAACAAAGGTCTCTAATTGTGAAGGGCCATACATGAGTATAGCAATGCCGTCATCTGTTTTCATATACATCTCGTCTAGAAAAGTGGGCAAATTTTTGCCATAATTAGGCACACAACAGACCGCCGGTTCAGAATGGGTTGGCGAATATTTATAGCGTGGGTCATCACTGGTTTTCCCATTGGCATGATATTTCCCGTCCAACACATAACAGTTATCTGTTTTTCCGTAGGTGATTGCAGTACCATCACTATTTCTGGCTCCTAACATGGCATTGTATGTCAATTTTTCGGCTTTATCTGCAAATTTTATTTCCCCCGTTTTTTGCAATAAGCTAGCATATGAGTTTCGCAATTCAAACATTGAGCAATATTCGCTGCCTGTGGTGTTGGGGTCTGCTTCCAATTTTGCAATCCATTCATTGCCATGTCCTGCCCCACTTGGTAAGATGCAAGGTTCTAATTTTGCTAACATATTTGTGTAAGCCATTTCAAGTTCAGGGTATCCTGTATTGAAATATGCATTTGCTACAGTACGAATATGCTCGTAGGTATGCACTGCATGACCTTCAAAAACTGTGTCTTTTTCTACTAAAAAAGGATAGCGTAAATCGTTAAACGAACGATTTATGGCATAGGTTGAAAAGGCTTTGTACAAGTAAGTGGCATAATCTTGATAAACAGCATCGGCAGTAATTCTATATAGTGTTTCGCAGACATCGGTAAGCATTAATCCATGTGTAACACCTCCAAATTCATTCTTTAAATCAAAAGGATTTTTAGAGGTCTCACCATAACGAGACATGGTGTTTTTCATCGCTTTTTCAACGGCATCTATTACTTTTTTGTCTTTGGTAAATTCATAATAGGCAAGCATCGTTCTAAACGCAGTTGTTTTTGCCCATAATTCGCCATTGGATCCTTCGTGCTGATAGCGAAGATTGGGTTTGTAAATACCTATATAGCCATCCGCATCTTGAGATTCTAACAGATTATTGATAATGGCATGTGATTGTTGAATGGCCTTTTCATTTTGAGTTAAAAAAGCATGTCTTATAAAACCATCCCACCAATTGCCTATGGTTTCAGCATTCCACCACATGATGGATGTTTCCCATTCAGCACCAGTGAGCACTAAATCTCCCATTTCTGGAATATCTTCCATGCCACCTCTACGTGAAGTATTATAAAGGTCATCTGATTTGATTCCTGGATATAAATCATCCAACGCACCTACAATCCCATTTTCTAGGTCATTTTGCATCATTTCCAATATCCAGCCTTTCGGTTTCACGCTTCCTGTTGGGAATTGACTGAATTTAGCTTTTAAAGGAGATTTAGGGTTATTGAAAAACTTTAATTTTTCACTATTATCAACAATGGTGGAAGCAACCTTATTGATGTTATTATTGAAATTTTCACCTTGGGAATTTTCTTTTGAATCCTTGCATGAAAAGGCAACAATTAGCGTAATGAATAATGCTATTTTTATCATATTAAATGTGATTTTAAGTAATTTTTCATTTCAAGATTCAATTCGTGCTGATTTGCTAAAGGCGTTTTCGTCAATGGTGTTTGTGGCATGTAAGGGAAAGGTCCAAATTCAGGCGTTATGGTCATAACTCTGTATGGTGTATGGTAATCTATTATGTTTTGCCACCATTGCATGAATTGGTTCAGGTATGCATCCCATTCCGGCACAAAAGGATTGTTAACCTGTGGTGATTGTTCAAATCCAACTCGTGCGTGAATATGATGAATTTTAGGAATGACTTTATTCACAACATTCTCTTGGTCTTGCAGCATAGATTCCGACACGACACACCAATGCGACAAATCGCCCACAAACTTGAGATTTGGAAAAACTTCTAAATATTTTAAGGTATTTGTACTATGAAACGTAAATCGTCCTCTATGAATTTCGTGATAAACAGGAATGTGATGCTTTATTGAAAACTCTTCTATCTCATCAATTATTTTACAGTTGTCTGAAAATGAATAGTGGTCTTTACCTGTATGTGAGTTAATGAAATTTGGTTGGTAGTGAACCATTCCTTCTAGATGTTTGAGGACTTTAGCAAGATAATCTTGTGAGGTTTCTTTTTTTACACCAAAAACCTGTTGAAGTCCACAAATAAAGTTGGGATTTACCTGTCTTACTGAATTTATTGAATAATAAAAAGCAGTTTTAAAAACTGTATCATTAGGCATATTAATTTCAATACCATCAAAGCTATTTGAAATCACAAGGTCTAGGAAAACTTTTGGATTATATTGTTCACTTCCCCAATAGGGATATAAGTATTTGGCAGTATTCATTAATATATCAAAGGGTTTAATGGTGTTTGTATCACTTCACCAATGGTAGCACCAGGACACCATTTTTCCCAATCTTCTTTTTGGCCATCGTTTGACGGTTTTTTGAGTTTCATTGCTTTGTCCATATAAATAATCGTCATTACTTTACGCATTTCATCAGTGGTATTTGCGCCAGCACGATGAAATACCCAACCCGAATGAAAACTAATTTCACCGGCATCGAAAGGCTCAATAACATGTTTGTAATCTGTTACTTTTAATCGTTTTTGAATCTGTGCTTCACTATCATCACTAATGGACAATTCTCTGCCATCCAAAATTTCATGACTGCCAGCACTGAACTCTAATGGTCCCATTTTTAAAGGTGTTTCTTGTAAAGGTATCCACGCTGTAATGGTCTTGTCTGAATCCAGCGGCCAATAATGTTGATCGGCATGCCATGGGGTGATACCACCACCAGGCTCTTTAAACAAAGCTTGGTCGTGATAGAGTCTTACGCCTTCAACTTGCATGAGGTCAGCAGCAATTTTACCGATACGTTTGCTCAAAATTAATTCCTTGATAGCCAAATTTTTAGTCCACAAATTGAACAATTGTAAAAACGCTTTACCATAGGTGTCACGTTTATCAACTGGGATGTCTTGTTGGTTTAATTCGTCAACCTTTTTGGATATCAAAGCATTATAATATTCCAAAGTTTCGGCATCTAATACGTCTTTTAACTTTATGTAACGGTTGTTATCATAAAAATTGATTTGCTCTTCAGTTAAGGTATAAGGCTGATTTAATAAATTTGGTGTCTTCATCTCATTATATTTTATAATCCAAAATTAAGTAAATGTTGAAAAAACACTTTTTTCGATTTTAACCAATACTATGCATATTTAAACATAATTAGGTACATTCGCATTGTTATGATGTTAATAATGATTTAATGAAGGCTGAATTAGAGCAAATAGATATTGATTCTACTAATCAATCTATTCAATTTTTTACAATTGAAACACACGCCTTTACTCCTTATTGGCACTATCATCCAGAAATAGAACTTACATACATTCTGGAAGGCGAGGGTACAAGAATTGTTGGAAATTCCATAGAAACATTTACAAGCAATGATTTAGTTTTGATTGGCAAGAATGTACCACATAATTGGATTAGCTTAAATCATCAAAAGTCCAACTTGCAAAAGGCATTTGTATTTCAATTCAAAGCTGACATTTTTTCCTCATTAAAAGAGTGTAAGCATTTTTTTGAGTTATTTGATCAAGGGAATCGAGGTATTCATTTTAATGAACCGACACCTAAAATTATGAAACTTATTACAACTTTTGGAACACTAAATAAAGTACAACAAATTGGTTCTTTCTTTGAGTTATTAGATATTTTGTCAAAAGATGAGAATTATAAATTCTTGGCCTCTAAAGATTATAAATCCTTACACAATCAAAGGCACAATACAGACAAGTTTGCAAAAGTTAATAATTATATTTTAGAACATTTAGATCAAAAAATCACAGTACAACAAATGGCAGACTTTACAAATATGGTTCCTCAATCCTTTTGTCGATGGTTTAGGCAGAATTCAGGAAATACCTTTATTACTTTCTTGAACAAAACAAGAATAGAAAATGCGTGTCAAATACTGGTGCAGAAGAATCAATCCATACAGCAAATTGCATTCAATACGGGATTTGAAAGTTTGAGCCATTTTAATCGTACGTTTAAGAAGTATAAACAGCAAAGTCCCAGAGAATTTATAAATTACAGAAATTATAGCGAATCTCCTTAATTGCTGGAACGTACAATTAATATTCGTTTTTGTGAAGATGAGGTTTTCCTTATACTTGAATGCTAAATTTTAAACAAAAGTGATTATGATGATGGCCATGCTTGTTGAGGACTGCACTTCTCGTTCAACTCTTGTAAACCAGTTATAACATCATATAATTCTGATAAAACATACCATCTTTTTCGTAACCCATTGTCTCAATATTAGTCAATTTTCATTACAAGTTTTCGTCCTTTGGTTTGATTATTTTCAAGAATATGATGTGCTTGGGTTACTGTTTCTAGAGAAAGTTTCCCAAGCACATTTATTGGGGTGGGTGGTAGTGAATGAGTTTCAATGTACTCTTTTAAAATACTCAAATTTTTGTTGTAATATTTCATTTTCATTTTATCATCTTCCATACCATAGGCATAATTTGAAACATTAATTATGGTCACTCCTTTGTCAAATATTAATTCTCTTGCGGGTTCTGTCATTGTAAATGTAATATCTGCATAGTAGCCATCAACAGCAATTATTTCTGCACAAATGTTAGATAGGTTATTACCAACTGTGTCCAAACAATGTGTGAATTTTTTGTTGGATGTTACGTTTAAGATTTTTTCTGTTAATCTGGTATCATTGTAGTCAAATATATTATCTGCTTGTAACCCATAAGAAATAATTTGTTCAACACTTTGTTTACTACCTGCGGTTGTAAAAATATTTTTTATACCATTTTGTAAAAGTAGTCTTATAAGCATGCTACCAACACCACCTTCACCACCTGCTACAAAAACTAAACTGTCTTTCTGTATATTAGATTTCTGGATAGTTTGAATTGCGGTGAGACCAACTAATCCAATTGCTGTTGCTTGTTCAAATGTAATATTTGTTGGTTTTAACGCGATAATTTCTGTAGGCACTACAATATACTCGGCATAAGTTCCATTGCTTCCAAGATTACTCACATAACCATACACTTCGTCTCCAATTTTGAAGTCTGTTACTGCTGGATGCAATTCTTCAATAATACCTGACATTTCTCTTCCAAGAATTGGTGTTTTCAAAAGTTTGCTTTCTGTTCCACCTTTTCGCATTTGATAGTCGATTGGGTTGAAGGCAGTGGCTTTAATTTTTACTTTCACTGTTCCTTTTTTTACTTTTGGGGATTTTACTTCTTCTAAAAAAAAGTTCTCTGTGCCACCAAAACCCCTTAACACTATTGCTTTCATTTTTATTTGTTCTTCTGATTATTTGGGTGTGTCCATTTAGTATTGTTGCTTACGATTCTTGGTTATGAGCCATAGCAGTTAAAATGCACAATCATTTCAGTTTAGCATAGACTATAAATATACAAAAAGCCATAAAAGAGACTGAACTCCATTATGGCTTATATATATTATGTAACGTATTTTTATCCAACGATGCGTTTATCGGTTGCCACATATTTGGCAAAACCTAATAAAGCTCCTACGAGCATAATGTTCCTAAATCCGTTTATCATTTCCAGTTCGTTGTTTCCAGCATTTGGAAAGTGAACTAAAACAGCCATTAGCAACACATATAGAGCCATCAAAATATATGCAAGCTTATCATACTTTTTAATCACAGCACTAATGATAAATGCCATGATGCAGATGGCTGTAAAATAATTCCAAAACCTCGGAAATGGAATGAAATCCGGAACAAAAGCTGCTCCAACTTCCGGTTTTCCAAAATGTAAACCTACGTACATTAAAAATGCCAATGGAAACAAATAGCGTCCAATAATTAATATTTTTTCCATTAGGTTATAAATCAAAAGGTGCTACTTCTCTTATTTCGGTAAAACCCGTTGGACTATAAAGTATCGGACAGGTTTTTGACCATCCAACAACTTCATTGACACTATCTGATTTGCAAATCAAATAGCCAGTTACCATAATTTTATTGGCAATTACAGGACTATCTTTCTGCCTTTCATTTCCAATCTGTATGCCTTCCCAATTAATTGGTTTAGTGGAGATCAGCTTTCCTTGCATGGCGATGTTGCCTATCCACGCTTGCCATGCTTTCATTCCTTCTTTCATTTTTTCTGGGTCGATTTGATACTGTCCATCGCCCGATTCGTTCCAAAACAATAATAAATACTCTTTCATTTTAGTGTGATTTAAATTATACCACACAAAGATTGGAAGGAATTGGTTTCTGACTCTTGACAAATATCAAGATTTTAGAGCTTGGCTTTTAGCCTTGTCATGGTTTCTGGTGAGATGCCAAGATAGGAGGCAATAAGTTTGCTGGAAAGACGTCTCATAATTAATGGCTTGTTTTCCATTAACCATTGCACACGTTCGAGGGCATTGAGAGAGGTCAATGTATTGACTCTGTATACCGTATTGTTGTATGAGGATTCAAGAATTTGTTTGTAAAAGGCATCAAATTGCGGAACCTCTTTACAAAGCTGCTGGAAGGGTTCGAAATGGATACGAAGCAATTTACAAGGTTCGACACATTTAATGAATTCCGATGAAGGCGTTTGGTTGCGAAAACCGAAAATATCTGTTACCCAACCTTCTTCAAAATAAAATGAACGCGTCGATTCGTTTCCATTTTTGTCAAGCACGTAAACTTGCACACATCCACTGACGATAAAATAAACATGTTTACATACTGAGCCTTCACTTAGGAGATGTTCACCTCTATTTGTTTCGAGAGATTCAAATTGAAGTACCACCTTGTCAAGATTTTCAGGACGTTTGCCAGTGCGTTCAGTTATATGTTTTTCAAGTACCTCAATCATTTCAGCATAAATTGTTTTTCTTTAGACGTTAAGAAATGGAGTTCAATTCAACTTCTCCGTCAATTTCTTAAATGTCGATTTTGGGTCTTTGCCTTCATATAAAATATCATACACTGCATTGATGATTGGCAACCGTGTTTTTTTCTTGTTCTTTTCATTTAATTGAAAGGCACTTTTGGTGGCGTAATACCCCTCCGCCACCATGCTCATTTCCATTTGGGCAGCTT
>JBGTDZ010000029.1:0-6512 GCA_041748055.1 Aquaticitalea sp. | reverse complement strand
CACGTTCCTGCCCAAAAAGAGTATGTTATTGGTGAGAAGCAATTTGAGCAAATGAAAAATGGCGTTGGTATCGTAAATGCCGCTCGTGGTGGCATTATTGATGAAGTTGCATTGGTAAAAGCACTTGAAAGTGGGAAAGTGGCTTTTGCAGGATTGGATACTTTTGATAACGAACCAACTCCGGCTGTGCAAGTATTGATGAATCCAAATATTTCGTTGACACCTCATATTGGAGCGGCCACCAACGAAGCACAAGACCGGATCGGAACGGAGCTGGCTTCACAGATTATCAGTATTTTGAAGACAGAGAACGTATAAATCCGAATACACTTAACAATATTAAAACCTGTAATTCAAAAAATTATAGGTTTTTTTTGCCAATCAAGCAAATATTTAAACCAAGCTATCTGTAATTATTATATGATTTGCTTAGTACTTAAATTATAATTTTTGTAGCTTTATATGAAAAGGTTGAGTTATGAAAACGATTATTTATTTACTGTTTATTTGTTGCTTCTGTATGAGTTGCAATACGCCAAATAGAGCAGTTCAAAATTCCAACGAAACCATAGCTATAACCGAACAAGATACTGTTCGGATTGCCAATGATGACATCGAATATGAAATTATCATTATTGAACCAGGGTTTAATTTCTGGCTGGCAAGCACAGCAAGACCTGAAGGTTATTATTCCCAAGAATATATGGAAAACAGGAATTGGCAGTATGTCATGGAATGGAACAATCGAGTATTGCAACCTCAACGATTCAACCCCAATCTTTATGAACTTCAAATAAATTACGATCGTGGTGTTGATTATGGCTATGAAGTCAACTACAAATTATATAACTATTTTATTTATTTTCAAATAACCTACAAACAACAATTGGCTGGCTTTATTCCAAGAATTTAAATTAAATTTGCAGCTTTGAAAAAAAAACCATGCAAAAATTTAAATCCCACTGGCAAATCCAGCATAACTGGCAATTAATTTTTCCCCTCATCGGTATACTTGGACTTCTTTATGCAGGGTCTTTGATTTCAAATAAAGTGACCAACTCCTTCCCTATTTACGTAACCTTGTTGGCAACCCTTGCCTTGGCATATTTGTTTCTAAAAATCACGCTTTTCTGCTTCAAAAAATTGGAAGGGAAATGGATCGTTACTTATAAGTGGGAAATGATCCGTATTTTTATCGTTTTTGCAATCACAGGATCCTCATCTGCCATTATTGGAAAACCTATTATGACGCTTGTAGGAATTACTAAAGAAAACTTAAACCCTTTTTTATATTGGTTTTTATATATTATCATTGGGCTTATTTTTTACCAAATTCTTTTAGTGTTCTTCGGATGGTTATTCGGTCAGTTTAAATTCTTTTGGGAATTTGAGAAAGCGATGCTCCGAAAAATGGGATTCAAACGTTTTGTGGATTGATGCATAAAATTAGCCAAAAAATAACCTTTAAAATCATCACCTGTGTTTTGGTGATGTCCCTATTGGTGCCTACTGCCGTTAAATTCTCGCATATTTTTACACACCACCATCATGAAATCTGTGACGGTGAACCGCAAGCACATCTCCACAGTTCTGATTTGGATTGTAGTTTTTATAAATTTAAGTTAAGCACGCCTTTTTCCATTCCTGCCATGGAATTTATGGGTGTTCCTATAGATTACAACCATCAGTATTATCCAGATGCCTATAGTTTTTTAAGCGATTTTCAACAACTTCATTTCTCGCTTCGTGGTCCACCACAATTAATTTGATATAATTTTTCTGGATTTTCCAGAGACAATTTTTTATTAAATTAATTTAAAAATCATTTCATGAAAATCATGTTTAATATATTGCTATTATTGGCAATACCATCTATATATGCACAAAGCACCTTTACAGGAACTATTACAGATAAAAGTACGAGCGAACCTATTGTATTTGCAAACGTCTATCTTCCCCAACTAGAAAAAGGTAGCACAACAGATGAACAAGGACTATTTAGCATCAATAATCTCCCCAATGGAATCTATAAAATTGTGATTTCGATTATAGGTTATGAAACTTGGTCACAAACTATCAACATACCCTCAACTGGAACATTGCTCATAGCGCTTAGCCCTTCTGCAATTGAGATGGAAGAAATAATTGTTTCAACGCCGTTTCACAAACTTCAGAGCGAAAACGTAATGAAGGTAGAACGGGAAAGCGTTAGCGACTTAAAATCCAAAGGTTCTGTTACCTTAACCGACGGAATATCAAATATTGCCGGTGTGGAAAGCGTCACCACAGGTTTAGGCATAGGTAAACCCGTAATAAGGGGTTTGAGTTCCAATCGAGTTTTGGTCTATACACAAGGAGTACGACTTGAGAACCAGCAATTTGGCGATGAACATGGACTTGGACTCAACGATGCAGGTATCGAAAGCGTTGAAGTAATTAAAGGACCTGCTTCCTTATTATATGGCAGTGATGCTCTAGGGGGTGTACTGTATTTGAATCCGGAAAGATTTGCGGATCAAAATACATCCAAAGGCGATGTAGGTGGAAACTACTATTCCAATACACAAGGCTACAATACAAATGCCGGTTTTAAATCATCTGGTGAAGAATTTAAGTTCCTTTTTAGAGGCAGTCTTACAGAACATTCTGATTATAAAACACAGGATTACCGAGTTACCAATACCCGCTTTAGAGAACAGGATTTCAAAGCTGGGATGGGATTTCAGGTAAGTAAATATAAAACAGAACTGCGTTATAATGTGAACCATTCTAAATTGGGAATTCCAGAAGAATTAGGTGAACAATCCGCGGATAGAAAGCCTTTATTACCATATCAAGATATTACAAATCATGTTTTAAGCTCTAAAACTACTGTGTTTTTTAACAACTCGAGCTTGGATGTCAACATAGGTTTGCTATACAATGACCGAAAAGAGTTTGAAGAACACCACGATCATGAAGATGAACTAGAAGAAGAAGAAAATCATCTCGAGGACGAAGACCTATTTCCGGCTCTGCACATGAAACTTAAAACCCTTAATTATGATATAAAATATAACTTGCCTAAAATTGGAAAGTTTGAAACTATCTTGGGTTTGCAAGGTATGAACCAATCGAATCACAACTATAGTGAAGAACAATTGATCCCTGATGCAAGCACAAATGACATTGGTATATTGGCAACCTCTCACGTTCATTTTGAAAAAGCAGATCTGCAATTGGGCGCCCGTTATGACAATAGAACTATCAATGTCGATTCCGGAATCAATAGAAATTTCAATAGCTTTAATGGTGCCGCCGGAATTAAAGTGAACTTGGCAGCACAAATTACAGCAAGATTGAATTTGGCAACTGGTTTTAGAGCTCCCAATCTTGCCGAGCTCACCTCCGACGGCACACATGAAGGTACCAACCGTTACGAAATTGGAAATCCTGATTTGGATAATGAACAAAATTTCCAAACTGATTTGGTCTTGGAATTTACCAACGAACATTTTGAATTGTTTGCAAACGGATTCTATAATCTCATCAACAACTATATCTATATTTCTCCAAATGGTGATGTAATAGACAACTCTCCTGTTTTTGACTATCTTCAAAATGATGCACGATTGTATGGAGGAGAAATTGGATTTCACTTACACCCACACCCTTTAGATTGGTTGCATGTCGAAAGTAGTTTTGAAACCGTTACGGGACAACAAAATGATGATTCATATTTGCCATTGATTCCTGCCAACTCATTGAACAATACAATAAGAGTGGAAATTAACAACAATTGGTTCCAAAAAGGCTATGCTTTTGTTACCTTAAAATCAACTTTCGCACAAAGAGATATTAATCAATTTGAAACAGTAACTAATGGCTATGGTTTGTTGAGTGCCGGTTTTGGGGGGAAGGTATTAATATTCAGCAATGAACTGGCGATATCTATTGCAGGGACCAATTTGACTGACAAACAATATATCCATCATTTATCGCGATTAAAACCAGACGGAATCTTTAATATTGGAAGGAATTTTAATATCGGGTTGACCTATTTTTTGTAGAATCTACATTTTAGAAATAACAAATTAGAGCCAACAAGCAAGACTTAATTTGTCTTGGTTCTTGGCTCTTTAAATTTTTAGCCTACTGTCTATGTTTTTTGCCTATTATCTATCGTCTAATAAAACTATTTTACTTCAATAAGTGTTTTTTCTTTCTGAAACACGTAGGTCAAAAACCACATGATTGTAAACGAAGGAATAAAATCTATCCCAGGCAATATTTCTTCAACAAATGACAAGATACCTGCTATTTTACCTTTTCTACCCCGATACATTTTAGTCATTAGATATCCTGAAACAGGTGCCCAAATGATATCTATAAATGTTACCATACCAATGGCGTCAAATAGGATACTCAGGACTAGTTTTTTATTTTTGCTTAAATTATCTAGATTCATTTTTTTAAGTTTAATGTGAACTTCTTTTAGCAAGAAACATACCATTTTTTATGAGAACTTATTACTGATTAATTTTAAGAATTCATTACGTGTTTCAATTTTTTCAAATTGCCCCCTAAACCCAGAAGTCGTAGTCAAGGAATTCTGCTTTTGAACGCCCCGCATCATCATGCACATATGAGATGCTTCGATAACAACTGCAACACCTTGTGGTTTGAGCGTATCGTTGATACAGTCCAAAATCTGCTCCGTCAATCGTTCCTGTACTTGCAACCGTCGCGCAAATACATCTACGATACGAGGCAATTTGCTCAACCCGACAATGTATCCGTTGGGAATATATGCAATGTGTGCCTTTCCAAAAAAAGGTAAAATATGATGTTCGCACAACGAATAGACCTCAATATCTTTCACAATGACCATTTCGTTATAGGATTCTTTGAACATGGCACTTTTAAGGATTTCCGTAGCGTCCTGATGATAACCTTGTGTAAGAAATTGAATGGCCTTAGAAGCTCGCTCTGGAGTTTTGAGCAAGCCGTCACGTGAAATATCTTCACCTAAATCCTCGATAATACTTTGGTATTTCAATTTAATTTCCTTTGTGACATCAGGATTATAGTCCTCAAAAAATTCGTATGGCATAACATTTTAGTTTATATGCTAAAATTACATAATAATTTTGTTCAGTAAGAAAAACTAATGAGGCTTGCGAAGCAGAGCAGAATGTAGTATGTTTGATGCTATGATCAAAGCCAAAAACATTCATAAATATTACAATAATCTTCACGTTCTTAAAGGTGTGGATTTACACATTGCCAAAGGTGAAATCGTATCAATAGTTGGTGCTTCTGGAGCAGGAAAAACAACTTTGTTACAAATTCTTGGCACTTTGGACAAACCTTCCTCCAAAGAAAAAAGTGACCTTGTCATCAATGATGTGAATTTGAATTCTTTGAACGATAAGGCATTGGCTAAATTTAGGAATGAACATATTGGTTTTATCTTTCAATTCCACCAGTTGTTACCAGAATTTACGGCATTGGAAAACGTTTGTATTCCAGCATTTATCAAAAACACTGCAAAATCTGATGCCGAAAAACGAGCCAAGGAATTATTGGATTTTCTAGGCCTAAAAGATCGTTACTCCCACAAACCAAACGAACTTTCCGGAGGTGAGCAACAACGTGTGGCTGTAGCGAGGGCATTGATCAACAATCCTGAAATGATTTTTGCCGATGAGCCTTCTGGTAACTTAGACAGCGAGAGTGCCGAGAATCTTCACAATCTTTTCTTCAAATTGCGTGATGAGTTCGGTCAAACTTTTGTCATTGTTACTCACAACGAGGAACTTGCAGACATGGCAGATAGAAAATTGGTAATGGTAGATGGGACAATAGTTTGATTATTACTTATCCACCGGAATGGTATTGACCAATTGATCGATCAATCGGCTTAAGAAAGCCCCAAAGTTGTGCCCTGATTCGTATATAGGAACCTTGCCCAAGGTACTGTCGAAATTTTTCATGGAAGTGCTTACGAGTTCCAAGGTTGTGTCTATAATATCATCTGATGTCTCCATTGTCTATTTGGTTACGGTTACTTTTAAATTGCTGTAAGTCATTGATGGCGTCTTTGCCAAGTTTTGTGCCCACACCCAATACAAAGAGTGCTACACTAGCTTTTAATGCAAATTTTATAAAATCTTTCATGGTTTGACGGGTTTAATTTATGTCTTCGTATGTCCACGACATAGAAAGTAATACTTCGAAATTAATCAATTATAACGATCCATAAAAATGAGAAAAGGCATAGCGTTTAAAATATAATGAAATGGGTTAAAATTTGGAGTTATTTGATATTTTACTACCGATTTGTTTATATACTACAGGCTTTAAGCGTATTTTTGGATTCCAAAAAACAGTGTTTCTTTGTTAGAGGAATTAAACAGACAACAACTCAAAGATTTCCTCGAAACCAAAGTCGAGCAATACAACCATCCCAGGTTTATTGAGAGTGATCCTATACAGGTGCCACATACATTCACCAAAAAAGAAGACATAGA
>JBGTDZ010000028.1:0-7174 GCA_041748055.1 Aquaticitalea sp. | reverse complement strand
CTGATGGTTCTCAATAATGGCACATTGAAATAAATATCATCGTTGTCACTTTTAACAGAATTGAGATCTGCGTTTGAAAAATAATGCAGCAAGGGCATTAAATAGCTGCCTTGATGTTCCAATGTGTTTCTGTCAAGGCGATCATAAGTATCCAGTGCCGTGCGATAATCAAAATGGTCGTCGATAAACGCAAAATTGAATCCATCTATATTGGCATCTTCTCTAAATCGGGTTAAATCGGTGTCATTGGGAAGCATTTTATAAATACTATAAGCCAATGAATTTGCAACAGGATATTGAGGGTTGGCCTCGACAAAACCCTTTATCAAATTATGATTGCCGCCATTGGTTTCTAAAAGCATAAAACTTGGACCGCCACTGCCACGGGCTTCAAAATTGAGTACCAAGCCAACGTCTTTTGCCCAAGGATGTTTATTGACGAATAGCGAGGCACCATTCAGGCCCAATTCCTCGGCATCGGTGATAAGAACGATGATATCGTTTTTCGGTATTTTGCCTGCCTGTCCGGTAGGCAGGTTTTCGCTCAAAAAAGCACGTAAGCCTTCCAGAATGGTTACTACACCCGAACCAGCATCGCTGGCACCAAATGACGAATGCGGATTGCTGTCATAATGCGAGAGCAACAAAAGTGCTTTGGACTTCTCGCTGCCTTTTATGCGAGCCAAAATATTTATTGGCTTTACGAAGGTCTCCCAGTCAGTTAAGGTATTGCCTTCCTGTAATTCCGTTTCCAGACCCAAATCCTCTAAGGCGTTGACGATATAATTTCTAACGGCGTCATGATTGTCGGAACCGACATAATGTGGCTTTTCAGAAATTTTTTTAAGATGAACCAAAGCCCTATCTGTTGAGAATTCATTTTCTGCATCCTCCCCGTTGGAAATATTCTGAGGAAGTAAGGCGTAAAAACTCCAATAAACGGCAATAATGATGAGCAGAAGGGCAATGATTTTTTTAAACATACGGGATGGTTTTGGTTGGTCTTCTAAAAATACAAAATTTACTATTCAATTTGAGGTTTGGTTAAATCACTTATTTTGTTTAAATTTAAGATTCTTTAAAAATAAAATTTATTATGGGCATCAAAAGTTTTCAGGGCGCGCGGAAGCAGCAACAAAAAGAAACCGAATGTTTACCTTTCAGGGTTTGTGATTTTATGACCAGGGACCTTATTACATTCAGACCCGAACAAAAAGTAATAAGTGTGGTAGAGTTGCTCATCAAACACAAAATATCTGGAGGGCCAGTGGTCAACGAGCGCAATGAATTGTTGGGTATTATCTCAGAAGGGGATTGCTTAAAACAGATCAGTGAAAGTCGATATTATAATATGCCCATGGAAGATGACACAGTAGAACAGCGCATGATCAAAAATGTGGATACCATCGATGGCAATATGAATGTGTTTGATGCCGCAAATGTATTTTTGGAATCCAAACATAGACGTTTTCCAATTGTTGATAATGGAAAATTGGTAGGGCAAATTAGCCAAAAGGATATTTTGAAAGCCGCGTTAAAGATGAAGGGTCATAATTGGAATTCGACGACAAAGGTCAGCAATTCGGAATACTGAACATTAACTCTCACGCTTTACCAAGGCATAAAAATCACCTTCAATGGGTAAGTAGCCTTGGTCGTACACAAAATAATATATGGTTCCTACTTTTGTGGTATAGGTACTGGTATAGTAATTGAAATCAAATCCTTTTTCAATCAATTTTCCTCTGGACACTTTTGTTTTTTGATCGGGGTTCAAGACTTCCAAGATTCTATAATTTTTTCGCATCCGATTGTTGGTGTTTCTGATTAGGTTTTTACTGTCTTTATTGATGGTATTGTTATAGGAATTTCGGCAGGCATCGCTACAGAATTTTTTATCTGTTCTGCCAACAATCTTTTCACCACATTCCAAACATTCTTTACTCATATAGTTATCTATTTGATAACGAAGGTACTAAAAATAATCTATCCATTTACAAACGACTACAAACATTTACAAACGATTTTAAATACGTAACTACCGAATAACATTTGGAAGCCATCGCATCTTTGCCTTGTTGAATTGACCGAACGATATTCAATAGTATTAACTGTTTAACCTTTAAATTTTAGAAATTATGAACGCATTAAAAAACACAGTACAGTTGATTGGAAGATTAGGACAAGATCCTGAAATCGTAAATTTTTCCGATGGGAACAAAATGGCAAAATTCTCTTTGGCTACCGACGATAGCTACAAAGACAAAAGCGGAACCAAAGTGGAACGCACTTACTGGCACAACGTCATTGTTAAAGGTGGTTTGGTAGATGTTGTCGAAAAATATGTTGCCAAAGGGAAGGAAATAGCCATCGAAGGGAAATTGACCAACCGCTCATGGGAAGACAAGGATGGAAAAAAACATTATACTACAGAGATTTTCTGTAATGAACTATTAATGTTGGGAGGAAAATAATCTATCATTCTTCAAGTATTCATAAAAAAGGGCTCGATTATGAGCCCTTTTTGCATTTTAAGAGTTCAGAATTAAATAATTCATAATTATCGATGAAATCCACGAACCTTTGTAATTGCTTTAGTATTTTTATACAAAAGCAATTTTTCCAATGTCCACCCAACCAAAACTCACAAGGTTCAAGCAAAACGTTCTTTCCAGATACCAAATCTATAATAGTATCTTCATGACCTTGCCGTTTGATACGATTACCAAAACAGGGGTCTTGTTGCCGTTGTTTCATGAAACCTGCAAAAAAGGATTTGCACAAGGTGACAACCCTACCACGATTGTGGAGACTTTTTTTAAGAAATACCAGGATAGACGAAGTAAGGAAAGTCAGACAAGTTTATTGTTTCGTTTTATTCAATATATCGAAAGGCAGGTGGTTTTGTTCGATGCCATTGAAGATGCTTCCTTCCCGATTGTCAATAATATGGACGGTATTGGTACCTTGCGGAGCCTCAAGGAATCTGCCACCACCGATCATCAATTGGAAACATTGAAGCGTTATTTGGAGGAATTCAAAGTTAGAATTGTGCTCACAGCACATCCCACACAATTCTATCCAGGGGCTGTTTTGGGCATTATCACAGACCTGACGAAAGCTATAAAGACCAACGATCTGCTCACCATCAATGATTTGTTGGCCCAACTCGGTAAAACACCTTTTTTCAAGCATACCAAACCTTCACCTTATGATGAGGCAGTAAGCCTGATTTGGTATTTGGAGAATGTATTTTATAAATCCTTCGGAACAATTTTCGATTACATTCAACAGAATATATTTGACGATAAACAATTGTCCAATGACATTATCAATATCGGTTTTTGGCCTGGAGGCGATAGGGACGGCAATCCGTTCGTAACACCAGAAATTACTTTAAAAGTTGCGAGACGCTTAAAGCATACCATCCTAAAAAACTATTACAGGGATATAAGAAGCCTCAAGCGAAAACTGACTTTTAAGGGGGTGGAGGAGCGATTGTCTGTTTTGGAGGCGAAATTATATGAAAGTAGTATCAGTACGATTGCGCAACATTCAATAGAGTTGACTGATTTAGTATCACAACTTGAAGCGGTCAAAACCATTATTATAAACGATCATCAATCCTTGTATGTCAATGACATTAATAGTTTAATCAACAAAACAAAGCTATTTGGCTACCATTTTGCCATTTTGGATATTAGGCAAGACAGCCGTGCCCATGATGCTGTGTTCAATACTATGGTAAAAGCGGTCATTGATTCCGGAAGTGGAATTTTTCCGAAAAACTATCAAGAATTGTCTCAAGCAGAGCAGGTTAAAGTACTATCGAATGTCGCTGGCAGCGTTGATTTAAAATTGATTGATGATGAAGACACTTTAAAAGCTCTACATACAATGAAGGTGATCAAACTGATTCAAGATTCAAATGGAGAAGAGGCCTGTTGCCGTTATATCATCAGTAATAACCAAACCACGCTTAATGTGATGCAGCTATATGCAATGCTGAAACTAGTTGCTTTCGAAGACGAATTAACCGTTGATATTGGTCCTTTGTTTGAAACAATTACCGATTTGGAAAATGCACCAGCGGTCATGGAAGAGTTGTACACGAACACTACTTACAGTAAGCATCTCAAAAAACGTGGCAATAAACAAACCATCATGCTCGGATTTAGCGACGGCACAAAAGATGGTGGCTATCTTATGGCCAATTGGGGAATTTTTAAAGCAAAGGAACGATTGACAACTATTTCCAGAAAACACGGTGTGACGGTAATTTTCTTTGACGGCCGTGGTGGTCCACCAGCTCGTGGTGGCGGAAAAACCCACCAATTTTATGCTTCTTTAGGACCAACAATAGAAGATAAGGAAGTACAGCTGACTATCCAAGGCCAAACCATCAGTTCTAATTTTGGGACTTTGGATTCGTCGCAATATAACTTGGAGCAATTGATAAGCTCTGGGATTTTGAACCGATTGAATGAGACAAATTTAAAAATGTCTGATGCCAACACAGAAGTTATGGACTATTTGGCACGCAAAAGCCACGAAGCCTATGTAAATTTTAAAAACCATCCCATGTTTGTGCCGTATTTGGAGCGTATGAGCACTTTAAAATATTATGCAAAAACCAATATTGGAAGTCGACCTTCAAAACGGGGCAAGTCGGATGAACTGATCTTTGAAGATTTGCGCGCCATTCCATTTGTGGGCAGCTGGAGTCAATTGAAGCAAAACGTGCCGGGGTTTTTTGGGGTTGGGACTGCTTTGAAACATTATGAAGACATTGGCGAATTTGAAAAAGCGCAACAATTGTATCAGCAATCCAATTTCTTCAAAACCTTGGTTGAAAATAGCATGATGGCCTTGTCAAAATGTTTTTTCGATTTGACCAAATACATGTCCGAAGATGCCGAATTCGGTGAATTTTGGAACATCATTTATTCTGAATATGAAACGACAAAACGATTGCTCTTAACACTGACAGGCTATAAAGTGTTGATGGAGGAAGAACCAGCAGGAAAAGCTTCCATTGATGTACGAGAATCGATTGTATTGCCGTTATTGACCATTCAACAATATGCCTTGAAGAAAATCCAAGAACTTCAAAAAGAAAAAACGCCCGATACGGAACAAATAGAGATTTATGAAAAACTGGTGACACGATCTTTATTTGGTAATATCAATGCGAGTCGCAATTCGGCATAGTTGGTTATTGAATATTTCAAGTACTGTATCTTTCGCGATGATGAAATCATAGGGATGTAAATTAATTATAAACCACAAAATTATTTTTTACTTTTTGAATTTATTAACATGTAATATCTATACATTTGCTCCATAAATTATTGTAGGTGTTCGGTCAATATTATTTGATTTTCAAATTTTTCGCGTTGTTGGCATTCCTGTCACCTCCAACTGGCATAGGAGCAATTGGAACACCTCAGCCCTCCTTTGAGGTGGTCATAACATCAGGCCAACATCAAAGCCCTGCCATCATCGAGTTGATTTCTTTACCAAATCAATTACTTGACACATCCCAAAACTTTAAACTTCCGTTTGTTCGTCCGTTCGACGGAATTCAAAATGCAAATCCCATTACTTATCAGTCAAATTTGTTGTATTTCAATATTGGAAATTCAATCGAACTCAAATTAACGACTACTACCATCATCTTCCCTTTTCATTGTTTTACATAAATCTGAAATCAGATTTGTAATTGCCTGCACAGAATCCCATGATTTGGGACACTCTGTGCTATCATCTTATTTCAAATTATCATTAAAAACACTATACAATGAAAATATCAATTACAGTAGTGATCATACTCACTACATTTTTATGCGTTTTGCCATTCCTTTGGTTTATGCTAATTGGGAAAAATGCCACTAGAAAAAAAGAAAAAATCTTTAGGGATTTAATCAAAAAAGAAAATCTCTCCTTAAGTCAAGAGGAACAATGGAATAACAATTTCTTAGGAATTGATGAGACCAAGAAGGTTTTGACATTTATAACATTGAACTCGCTCCAAACCAATATTTTGAATATCGACCTTAAAGATGTTAAATCCTGTCAAATAAATAAAGTGACCAGGGATTTTAAACGTGATAAAAAAGTCGAATCAGAACTTCAAACGCTCCATTTGGAATTGACATATAACTCTAGCAAGCCGAAAGAGGTTCTTACTTTGTATAATATTGAAGACCAATTATCAGAAGATTTTGAGATAAAAAGGGCTGAAAAATGGCAGCAGATCATCAATCAAAATCTTGTGAAAAGCAAAACTAATACCCTCGCTGCATAATTAGAGCTCTATAAAGAAAAGACCATTCCATTTCAACAGTACTTCTCGCAATTTTTCATGTTATTTGGAATGGTTTTTTATTTTGTTTTTAACCCATTAAAATTTTATGATTGGTGTCAAATAATCAATTATTTTTGACTTCAAATTTCTTTAAATGACACTATCAATAATTCTTGTGCTTGTCGGATTTGTGCTTTTGATAAAAGGCGCAGACTGGATGGTTAACGGTTCCACCTTATTGGCCAAAAAGAACAAAATCCCTGATTTGGCCATTGGTTTGACCATTGTAGCTTTTGGGACCTCAGCGCCGGAATTGGTGGTCAACACCGTAGCGTCATTTGAAGACCATTCCGATATTGTATTGGGCAATATTATAGGTAGCAATAATTTTAACCTCTTCATGATTCTTGGGATTGTAGGGCTTATTTTCCCCATCACTGTGCAATCATCAACCGTATGGAAAGAAATTCCCATTTCACTTTTTGCAGCCATTGTTTTCCTCTTCCTTGCGAATGGATATGTATTTTATAACGAAGTTGGATTGTCTCGATGGGATGGCATGATATTGATGATCATGTTTTTACTGTTCCTGTTTTACATTTATAAACAAATGAAGAATGACGTTACTATAGCTGAAGTTGTAGTAGTCCAAGTATCAAATTTGAAGATTTGGGGGTTTATCGTCGCTGGCTTGGTAGGCTTGATCATAGGTGGAAAATTGATTGTTGACAATGCCGTTTCGATTGCCAGTACTTTGGGTGTCAGTGAAAAAATTATCGGATTGACCATCATTGCAGCAGGAACGTCGCTCCCAGAATTGATGACTTCCGTTGTAGCAGCCCTTAAAAAGAACAGCGACATTGCCAT
>JBGTDZ010000027.1:0-6663 GCA_041748055.1 Aquaticitalea sp. | reverse complement strand
CCTAACATAGGTGCGTATGGAAGGAAATGACAATACAATTCGATTGTCGCAATATATTGGAGATTTCCATCCAGATGCCCAAATAAAAGGTTGACTCGGTTGTAATTTGATGGCATTAATCTGCAACAAAAGTTTTGCGGTTTGTTTAGCGGTGGGTTTATCAAAAATCATGTCGCAAAACTAATAAAAATTGTGAAATCTTATTTTATTAATCCATATAAAATAATTTTTTAAAAGTGATGATATAAACCAAAAATTGATATTTTTACCACTTTAAGAAAAATGACAGCCTTTCAATGATTACAATTTTTGTCAATGACAAACCCATAATCTTAACCACTGAAGTTGGCCTTGAAATCAACTTTAAGAATTATTTATTGGACTCCGTCCATATTGGGAAGGTCATTAGGGAATTGAATTCGACGTCTCTTGAAGGGGTACGACTAATCGGTAAAAAGGAAAACAAACTTCTGAAGAAATTTTTAAAAAAACTTCCTAACATTGTTGCCGGGGGAGGCAAAGTGATCAATAGCAAAGGAGAAATACTTTTTATCTATAGAAATGACAAATGGGATTTGCCCAAAGGCAAAGTCGAAGGTAAGGAAAGTATCGAAGAAACATCTTTACGCGAAGTGGAAGAGGAGACTAATGTAACCGGTCTAAAAATCATTAAACCTTTAGAAACTACTTATCATATTTTTAAGCGCAACGGGCGTCACAAAATAAAAATCACCTATTGGTTTGAAATGACGTCAGATTACAATGGCAAGCTAGAACCACAGGTTGAAGAGGGCATTACACAAGTAAAATGGCTCAATCAACAGCAAACCAGTGAGGCGATGGAAAATTCTTATGCAAATATTAGGATTTTGGTTTGATACTTAATGCTGTCATGCAATCAGGAATCAATGAAATCGATAAACGGGATATTGCAAATGAGCTAATTCATAATTAGGACTTTGTTGATGTAACCAATTCAATTGTGCATACCAATTTTCTGCAAAGTCTGGTTCAGCTTTCTTTTTGGCTTCAAATGCCATTTTTAATTTTTATTTAATAGTTCTAAAGCCAATTCTTCCGTTGTTGCTATAAGAAATAGGAGTAGTAGGTTTTTCATCAAAGAATATTTGTGAAATTTCAACAATAACGAAATCTCAATAATTTAAATCCAAACTTAATCAATTTAGATTAATTTTGCTTGTATTAATTTACATCCCATGCACCAAACCACAAATACAGTTCTGATGATTCGTCCGATAAGTTTCAGGATGAACGAGCAAACTGCCGTAAACAATTATTTTCAAGAAGATTTGGACCTTAAAAATGCTGAAATCAATTTAAAAGCCCAGGCAGAATTTGACATTTTTGTTGAAAAATTGCGATCTGAAGGCATCAATGTAGTGGTGGAACAGGATGACAAGCTGATGGACACTCCAGATTCAATATTTCCAAATAATTGGGTGAGTTTTCATGAAAATGGAGATGTGGCTATGTATCCAATGTTTGCAGAAAATAGACGTAAAGAACGACGTGAGGAAGTTTTTTTGGGCTTGGAAAAACACGGTTTCAAAATTGAAAACATCGTGGATTACTCAAGTGCAGAAGACGATGGTTATTTCTTGGAGGGCACTGGGAGTCTTGTTTTGGACCGCGTGAATAGAAAAGCTTATTGTGCCCTTTCGCCACGTGCTGATGAAGAATTGTTCATTGAATTCTGTGAGGATTTTGAGTATACACCTGTGGTTTTTATTGCCAATCAAACGGTTGGAGGGAAACGCCTACCAATTTATCATACCAATGTAATGATGTGCCTTGCTGAAACCTTTGCGGTCATCTGCTTGGATTGTATAGATGATAAGCACGACCGAAAGAATGTGGTGAAGCATTTAAAGCAGGATAAAAAGGATATTATAGAAATCACAGAAGCTCAAATAGCAAATTTTGCTGGAAACATGTTGCAGGTTAGGGGAAATGACAATAAACGTATTCTAGTGATGAGCAAATCGGCGCATCAGAGTTTGACATCCATGCAGATTTCTAGAATATCCATGCATTGTGATATTTTATACAGTGATTTGGAAACAATTGAAACTTGTGGCGGAGGTAGCGCCCGTTGTATGATGGCAGAAGTCTTTTTGCCTAAGGCGAGTAAATAATCAATCTTCGTTTGGTTTTGCCTTGGGAAGTTCTACATAGAATTTACTTCCGGCATTTTGTGTACTTTCTGCCCAGATCCTTCCATTATTGAGTTCTACCAGTTCTTTGCATATTGTAAGGCCAAGACCAGTTCCTTTTTCATTTTTAGTGCCAACTGTTGTAAAACCACTTCCTTTAAAAAGTTTGCCGAGGTTTTCTTTAGACATCCCTACACCTGTATCCTCAACACATATGTGAGACTTCCCGTTTTGGTTGATGTTGGAAATGGTGATGATATCCCCAACTTTACTGAACTTTACTGCATTGGTCAACAAATTTTGAATAACGATTTCCATCATACTTTTGTCTGCATACACAATGTCGCGCTGGGATTCGTCAATAAGGACAATCCGTTTTTGTTCTATTTTTGGTTCTACCAAGATTATTTTGTTATGAAAAACTTCTTGTATATTGAATAATTCCGGATTTGGTTCCAAATTTTGCATTTGGGATTTAGACCAGTTCAGTAGATTATAGAGTAGCAAAGAGGCATTGTTGGCATTGTCGCTCAATTCGGGAATCAATTCGTTGAATTCTTCTCTTGAAATACTGTCTTCTTTTAATAAATCTAAAAAGCCTTTGATGGACGAAATGGAATCCTTTAAATCGTGTGATACAATGGAAAACAGACGGTCTTTGGATTTGTTCATTTCTTCAAGATGTTGCGTTTGTGCTAAAATGGCATCATTTTGAAGTTGTATCTGCTCATTCTTCTCTTCGAGTTCATGGTTATATTTGATAGTGTTCTTTCGTTTTAGATAAATTAAAAGCAATATTGTCAACACGGTAATAAAAGCCGCAATTAACAGATATGAAATCAATTTTAGCTTTTTCAGTTGGTTTTCATTGTCGGTATTTTCCTGTTGCGATATTGGAAAGTTCGAAGTATTCGCCATCCTTGATGTCTCTTCTTTTATCGCATCTGTATTTACTGGAATTAATGGTTCATCTTGTTTATCCAGTTCTTCTTTTAAGACATAATATTCTCTTTGCCACTTAAAAGCACTTTGAAATTTGTTTTGCATTGAATCAAGACTTACCAACAGTTTGTAGTTTTTCAACACCTCTTTTTTGTCGGACGAACTTAGTGCCAATTGATGTGCCTCGAGAATCTGTGCTTCTGCCAATTTAGTTCTTCTTAGTTGCAGATTAAGATTTCCGATAGAGTTCAGTGACTGTAAAATCCCTTCCTTATTATTTATGTTTCGATTGTAGGATAAGCCTTCTGTCAAATAATTTTCCGCTTTGTCATACTCCTTAAATTGAAGGTATTGGTCACCGATGAGAGGCAAAATTTCTCCTCTTAAGGCTTTGTCCTTTTCGGGATTTAAAAGTTTTAATACGGTTTCGTAATATTCTATGGCTTTTCTGTATTCCTTTCTCATGGCATAAAGCATGGCGATATTCTTATTGGATATTTTCATTCCCGAACTATCGCGAAGTTGCTCGAGCATATTCAATGCCTTAAAATTAAATTCCAATGCTTTGTCCACTTGCTTTGTGTTGTAGTATGCTTCAGCCAAGTTATTATAAGCCAAGCCTAAATCCCTACGCATATTTCGGTTTTCAAATATTCTGATTGCAGAAAGGGAGAGTTCCAGACCGGAAGCGTAATTGCCGCGTTTTATTTCAATGACGCCTAGACTGTTATTGATTTTGGCAATTCCGAGTGTATCGTTAATTTCTTGGAAATATTTTCTGGATTTATTATAACTGTCAAGCGCGTTATAATAATCATTTCTGTCCGAATAAATCATTGCCCTGTAATAATGAATTTGGGCCAAACCTTTGGTATAATTCAATGATTTGGATAAACGCTCGGTTTCCTCAATGAATAGCAAAGCCTTCTTCGGTTCATTTGCTTCATAAAGGGCTTGTATCAAAAATACGGAGGTTTCCACCTTGGTGGTATCTTGTTTTTTGTAAGCTAAATTTAGAATAAGACTGTCTATCTCATTGGTTTGTGAATAACCAATAAGTACAGAAAGAAAAGCAGCTAATAGTATTAACTGTTTCATCTGTGCAGATTTACAATTGCCGTGTCGATGTGATGAAATCTTGCCTTGAGGGAGAGGAAAATTAAGTACACAAAATACACTAACAATACCGTTAGATCGTATTCCATTAGTAACATCAATTTTGGGACTGGGTTAATAGCTTGCTCAAAAATGGTCAAAAGTCATCTATAAATCTAATTTTCGGGTTTTAATGCCAATAAATTAGTTGAAGTGATTAAATTTATTTATTATAAAAATTAGTATCGACGAACGGCATAAATTATAGGAAAAATACATGTTTGTCGACGAATGGTATCAGGGTGAAGTCACATATGTTAAAATGTTAACATTCAAATAGTTAATATTATTATAAAATTAATAAGGATTAATTCTCTATCTTCATATAGGTAATACTAATTAATCTAAAAAATGATACCACAATGAACAAAACAATTAAGACAATACTTATGGTAGTTGGACTTATTTTAGTGGTTTACGGAATTTATAAAATGATTGCCCCTGAAGCATTCATAGATATAGGTATAGCTAAAGTGGAGGCTCAAGATAATAGTGATGCCTATATCACAATCGGCCTAGGTATAGCCGCTTTGGTTCTAGGTTTTCTAGGAGGTAAAAAATCTAGCTAGCTTTTATTTACTCTAAAATCATTAAATACTGGGAAGGCTCTATGGTCAAAATCAAACATGCATTGGTTTTATCATGCAGTGCCTCTGGTCGAAGTATCTTGAGGGTAGAATTGTTTGAGCTTCTACAACCAAAGATTTATAAGGCTAGTAAAATGACAACTGTGAGATTTTTAATAAGTCCAATTTAGATTTCTCCAACCAATTTCAATTTTAAGCTTCTGATAAAAAAACTATCTTTGCCTTCTTAATAATCGATGTGCAATGAACCTTCAAGAGACCTTATCAGATTACGTCAAAAAAGCCACAAAATCCATCTTTAATGTTGAATTGGATTCGGCGGAATTCCAAGCGACTAGGAAAGAATTTGGTGGTGATATTACTTTGGTTGTCTTTCCATTGTTGAGAATTATTAAGGGTAATCCGGTAACTATAGGAGAACAAATAGGCCAGTATCTGCAAGATAATGTTGAAGATGTCAAAGGATTCAATGTGGTAAAGGGCTTTTTGAATATTGAAATAAGTGATTCCTATTTTTTGGAGTCTTTCAATAAAATTAAGAATAACGATACTTTCGGTTTTGTAACTTCAAAACCATTGGAGAAAGCAGTCATGGTAGAATATTCCTCGCCCAATACTAATAAACCATTGCATCTTGGGCACGTACGTAACAATCTGTTGGGCTATAGCGTTTCGGAAATTATTAAGGCTTCTGGCAAAAAAGTCTATAAAACTCAGATCATCAATGACAGGGGGATTCATATTTGCAAAAGTATGTTGGCTTATGTGAAATTTGGTCACGACGAGGAACCCTCCGCTACTTTGAAAGGTGATAAATTGGTTGGGAATTATTATGTAAAATTCGACCAGGAATACAAAAAAGAAATGATTGATTTGATTGCTGAAGGTCAAACGGAAGAAGAGGCAAAGAAAAACGCTCCTCTTTTGCTAGAAGCGCAACAAATGCTTCAAAAATGGGAAGCCGGCGAATTGGAAACCGTCTCACTATGGGAAAAAATGAACAGTTGGGTCTATGATGGATTTGCAGAAACTTACAATAACCTAGGTGTCGATTTTGACAAATTGTATTATGAAAGTCAAACCTATTTATTGGGAAAGGAATTTGTAGTAGAAGGATTGAAAACTGGTGTTTTCTATAAAAAAGAGGATGGGTCTGTTTGGTGCGATTTGACTTCTGATGGCCTGGATGAAAAAATCGTGCTTAGAAGCGACGGAACGGCAGTTTACATGACGCAGGATATTGGTACAGCCATCCAACGGGCGAAGGATTTTCCTGATGTTGGGGGCATGGTCTATACTGTAGGTAATGAACAGGAGTACCACTTTAAGGTACTGTTTCTCATCATACAAAAGCTAGGGTTTGAGTGGGCAAAAAATTTATACCATTTGAGCTATGGAATGGTTGATTTGCCTTCTGGAAAAATGAAAAGTCGTGAAGGGACAGTTGTGGACGCCGATGATTTAATTGAAGAAATGGCACAAACCGCAGGACAAATTTCTGAAGAACTGGGTAAATTGGAAGGCTATACAGAAATTGAAAAACGAGAGTTGTACAAAACGATTGGGCTAGGCGCCTTAAAATATTATGTTTTAAAAGTAGACCCTCGCAAAAGAATCTTGTTCGACCCAAAGGAGTCCATCGATTTTCAGGGGAATACTGGGCCGTTCATTCAATATACATATGCTCGGATTCAGTCCATTCTGCGAAAGGCCGATATAGATGAAAATACTTCAGTTTATGTGGATTATATTCTGCATGAAAAGGAAAAAGAGTTATTAAAGCAAATTCATCTATTTCCTGAAGT
>JBGTDZ010000026.1:0-15595 GCA_041748055.1 Aquaticitalea sp. | reverse complement strand
CATTTCATTCTTCACCAATCAAAATATGTATGATGGAAAAGGCGCAGGAACGTCTGGTATATTATATGTTGATGAACCAGCACAATTTCAATTTTTTGATAACATAACCGATAATTTATCGTCTCAATACAATGGTATTTTCAACCACAAATTCAAAAAAGAAGGCGAAACATTGGATTTTGAAGCCGATTACAGCATATTTGACCAAAATGAAGATGCAAACTTCAACTTTCAAAACCTTATTTTCCCTCCTAATTATACCGATTTTGTAGATACTAGCCGGGAACAAACGACTATCAACGTTGATTATGTAAATCCGCTTTCCGACAAAACAAAATTGGAATTTGGTGGAGAAGTGAGATTATTTAACACTAACATAGATTATAGTTCCACAGGTCTTTCGTTCAATGAGAATCAGGATGAAATCCCTAATAATGGGGACGAATTTATCCCAACACCTCAAATCGATTTTGAATATAAAAGAGATATTTATTCGCTGTATGCAACCTATGGCAAAACCCTAGAGAAGTGGAGTTATCAATTAGGTTTGCGCGCCGAAAGTGTCACAGAAGATGCCAATGCATTAAGAACTTCTGAAAATTCCATAGAAAATACACCTTTTGAAAATGAGTATTTTCAAGTTTATCCGTCAGGATTTTTAACTTATTCGCCAAGCGAAAAGAACTCCTATCAATTGAGTTATAGTCGTAGAGTGGATAGACCAGGCTTGAATCAAGTAAACCCAATCAGGGAATGGAGCACACCATTGATTTCCTCATTTGGAAATACCGAATTACAGCCACAATTTACTAATTCCATAGAAGTAAATTATACCAGAAAGTTGGAAATTGGATCTATCACAGGGGGTGTTTTCTATCGTTTAGTGGAAGACGAAATCAACAGAGCGGTTTTTATAGATCGATTGGACGTTAATAAAAATATATTGACGTATGACAATTTTGACAACACCACCGCTTTCGGATTGGAAGTGAGTGGAAATTTAAAACCAACCAAATGGTGGAATTTCAACTTGAGCTTCGACCTCTATTCAAGAACTCAAAAAGGTATTGCTGAAATTTTGACAGCTCCAACAGATGTTGCAACAGCAGACGATATTTTGAGCCAAACCATTGAAGTGGACAATGTGGTTTATAACTTTAGACTGTTCAACAATTTTAGTGTAACTAAAAAACTTAATCTATCGGTGTTCAGTATGTACAGAGGCAGGGAAGAAGGTTTGCAATTCACTAGAAAACCAATGTTTATGGTCAACACAGGATTGCGTTACTCTTTTATGGAAGACAATAGGGCCACTTTTAGTTTTAATTACAGTGACATCTTCAACACAATGAAATTTGAGTTTGAAGGCGATAGGCCATATCCCCAAGTTGGACAGTTTAATTGGGAAAGCAATACTTGGAACATCGGATTTTCATATCGATTTGGTGGTAATAATTACAAAGCCTTACAAAGAAAAAACAGGGATGACAATGAAAAATCCGGTAGCGGAGGATTCATATAAAAGCAAATTCAATAGCCTACATAATAATTGATGGTTAGTGTTAATGTTCGGCTGTTGAATAAGAGAACCCGAAGTTTCTAGCTTCGGGTTTTTATATTGGCTGACATGTTTGTTAAAGTTTAATGGATTTTGTAATTTATTTCCATTTTAATCGTCATTAAATGAAACACTGTTAAAGAAATTTTGAATTAATTTGAATTAGCCTTCAATTTGTAAAAATTCAACTGCACAAAGTGTTTTGCATAATCAACCCGAAGTTTTTAAAATTTCGGGTTTTTTGTTACCATTGTGCTAAACCATGGAATCATTGAATAGTTACTATACTTTTACCTACCAAGAATCCTCGTCTTAGAGAATTTATCACTACAATCAAATTTAATTTGATTAATAACAGAAAAAGACAATTGACATTTTATTCTCACGATTTTGTGATTATAATGTTAATTGATAGTTAAATAAAAAAATGCATATAATAATTTGAGAAATTAAGCGTCTATATGTAAGTGATAAGTTTCAATAATTAATTAGTTTAAGTGTTAGTTAAAGTTAATTAAAGTAGGAAAATCCGAGGCATTTATGTTTCGGATTTTTTTTTATTCCAGCCCTTAGAATGAGCTCAAGATAAACATAGGCAGGAATCTCCCGTTACTACCAACGCACAATCACACTTCCCCAAGTAAATCCACTTCCAAAAGCTGCCAGTACAACAATATCATTTTGCTTAATCTTACCCTGTTCCCAAGCTTCGGTCAGTGCTATAGGAATTGAGGCTGCAGTAGTGTTGCCATATTTTTGGATATTATTGAATACTTGGTCGTCGTTCAATGCAAATTTTTTCTGAATAAATTGTGCGATTCTCAAATTGGCCTGATGAGGAATCAGCATATCGATATCTTCTTTCTTCAGATTGTTTTTCAATAAACCTTCCATAATGACTTCGCTGAATCGAACGACTGCATTTTTAAAAACAAACTGTCCATTCATATAAGGAAAATAACTTTCGTCTTCAGGATTGTTATCTTTAAGGATGTCAGTGACCCAGCGTGTGCCCATTCCAGGTGCTTTCACAACCAATTCCTCGGCATGCTCACCTTCTGAATGTAGATGGGTCGATAAAATTCCTCTTGTTAGATTTTCTTCCCTTGTCAAAATCGCAGCGCCTGCCCCATCTCCAAAAATTACCGAGACACTTCTGCCACGAGTGGTTTTATCCAAACCTCTTGAATGAAGTTCGCTGCCAATGACCAAAACAGTTTTATACATGCCTGTTTTAATGAATTGGTCTGCAACAGAAATACCATATACAAAACCCGAACATTGGTTACGAATGTCAATAGCTCCAACGGTTTTGATGTCCAATGCGTGTTGCACTTGTACTCCAGGACCAGGAAAATACATATCGGGACTCAATGTGGCAAACACTATTAAATCAATCTCATCTTTATGAATTCCGGCGCGTTCAATAGCGATCTTTGCAGCTTTTACTCCCATTGTGGCGGTGGTGTCACCCGAATTTTCGGCAGCCCATCGTCTTTCCTTAATTCCTGTGCGCTCTTGGATCCACTCATCATTGGTATCCATCATTTTAGATAAATCCGCATTCGTAACCACATTGTCTGGAACATAATGTCCAAGTCCTATAAATTTTGAATTATACATACAGTCTTTAAATTAAGTCACGCAATTTAAGTATTAACTATGTTACAAATTTCACAAAAAATGACGATTCGTTATGCATGCATAATATAAGGACTTTCGTGCCAGTTTGTCACTTTTTAATGCTTGGTACTTTTTTTGACCGTAGGATGTTTATACTAATTAATTTAAATAAATACATATCATGACAAAAGGAAATATTAATGTTTCGGTAGAGAATATCTTTCCTCTCATTAAAAAATTCTTATACAGCGATCACGAGATCTTTCTTCGTGAGCTGATTAGTAACGCGACGGATGCAACTTTAAAATTAAAGCATCTTGCAAGTATTGGAGAGGCCAAAGTAGAATATGCCAATCCCAAGATTGAAGTTAAAATTGACAAAAAAGGCAAAAAACTGCACATCATTGACCAAGGAATCGGGATGACAGCAGAAGAGGTTGAAAAATACATCAACCAGATCGCTTTTTCAGGTGCGGAAGAGTTTTTGGACAAATACAAAGAAGCAGGGAAAGATACCGGCATCATTGGTCATTTTGGTCTTGGCTTTTATTCGGCTTTTATGGTCGCGAGCAAAGTGGACATCATTACAAAATCTTACAAAGATGAACCTGCTGTTCATTGGAGCTGTGATGGAAGCCCTGAATTTTTGTTGGAACCATCTGATAAAACGGAAAGGGGCACGGAAATCATACTTCATATTGCAGATGACTCCAAGGAGTTTTTACAGGAAGAACGAATCAAATCGTTATTGAGCAAGTATAACAAGTTTATGCCAATCCCGATCAAATTCGGAACTAAAGAAGTGAATGTGGCACTTCCTGAAGATGCTCCGAAAGATGCAAAACCAGAAAAGAAAACCATAGATAACATCATCAACAACCCAAATCCGGCGTGGACCAAGCAACCTGCCGATTTAAAGGATGAAGATTACAAGAGTTTCTACAGGGAATTGTATCCTATGCAATTTGAAGAGCCTTTGTTCCACATCCACTTAAATGTGGATTATCCATTCAACCTGACGGGAATTTTATATTTCCCAAAAATGACAAGTGACCTCAACATCCAAAAAGATAAAATACAGTTATATCAAAATCAGGTTTTTGTCACCGATAATGTTGAAGGAATTGTGCCAGAATTTTTAACAATGCTTCGAGGTGTCATCGATTCGCCAGACATTCCGTTGAACGTATCTAGAAGTTATCTTCAAGCAGATGGAGCGGTTAAAAAGATCTCTTCTTACATTACTAGAAAAGTTGCAGATAAATTAAAATCCTTATTCACTGAAAACCGTGAAGATTTTGAGAAAAAATGGAACGACATCAAAATCGTTATAGAATACGGAATGCTTTCTGAAGATAAATTCTACGAAAAATCAGATGCCTTTGCTCTGTACCCTACAGTTGACAAAAAGTATTATATCTATGATGAATTGATCGAAAAAATCAAGGACAATCAAACCGATAAAGATGGAAAAGTAGTGATTTTGTATGCGTCCAATGAAGATGCACAGCATAGCTACATCGAAGCGGCAAAAGGGAAAGGCTACGAAGTGCTGTTGTTGGATTCTCCAATCGTTACACATTTGATGCAAAAATTGGAAAGTACCAAGGAGAAAATTTCATTCGCGCGTGTGGACGCCGACCATATTGATAACCTCATCAAAAAAGACGATACTATCATCTCCAAATTATCTGATGAACAAAAAAAGGAGCTGGAAGACATTTTGAAAGAAGCAATTCCATCAGAGAAATTTATGGTGCAGCTAGAAGCTATGGATAGCGATGCATCGCCATTTATCATCACCCAACCGGAATTTATGCGTCGTATGAAAGAAATGCAGGCGACTGGCGGTGGCGGAATGTTTGGAATGGGCAATATGCCAGAAATGTATAATTTAGTGATAAACACTAACTCCGAATTGGTGGGTGAGATTTTGAACACCAAGACCAAAAAGAAACAAGAACGTTTGATTTCACAAAGTTTGGACCTGGCAAGACTTTCTCAAGGGCTGTTAAAAGGAAAAGAGTTAAGTGAATTCATTAAGCGAAGTTATGAAATGATAAAATAATAACGGCCGTGCGAACGCAATTAAGCAAACTTTTGATAAAAAACCACTTTGTGAAAACGAGGTGGTTTTTTATTTGTTTTTAAATTCATAGTTTCAATAGAAGTAAGATTAAAAATAACTTCTTAAATTGAGTATCTTTGCAACCAATTTAAGCAGCCAATGAAAGAACATTTAAAGAACTTGGAATTGTTTCTTAAAGGCTCAAACTTTTATAGGGGAATTAGGCTAACATTTGCTGTAATTACACCTTTATTTGTTCTTAATTTTATTGGTCACTTTGAAATGGCACCAGCCATCGCCATTGGCGCATTTCTAAATGCGCCAGGAGATATTCCCGGAAGTTTAAAGAGGAAAATCAATGCGATACTTATAAGTATTGTATTGACCATGTTGATAACAGCCATTGTGCTATTTTCGAAATCATTGTTGCCATTATTGATATTGGCTCTTGCGTTGATTTCCTTTTCCGTATCCCTAATTTCTGTCTATGGATTCAGGGCTTCTCTCGTTTCTTTTTCTGGTTTATTGTCTATGGTACTTGCATTTGCCGTTGTAAAAGAAACCCCGCTAGAGATTGTAACGCACATCCTACTCATGGGAATGGGTGGTATATGGTATTTATTTGTATCCTATATCTTCCAAAAATTGGCCCCTCAAAAAGATGAAAACCAATTGTTATCAGATACCCTTCGTCTCATTGGTGATTATTTAAAATTGAGAGCACTTTTGTTGACCAAAAAAACGAAACGAGAGGCACTGACGCAACAAACATTTCTGCTGCAAACTCAAATAAATGAAAAGCATGAAACCTTGCGGGAAACACTTCTCACCGAGCGAAAACGTTCTGGTCGTTCCCATTATGACGAAAAGCAATGGCTCATTTTCATTTCATCTATCAATATTTTTGAATTGATCGAAGCCAAGCACTTGGACTATAATGAAATCGATAGATTATTTGGCAACAAAAAGCAATACTTGAAAGCCTCCAAAAATTTGAATAAAGTAATGGGCAATCATCTCATTGCTCTTTCAGAATTATTGATTCAAAAAGACAAAATTCCTACTAAGGATTCATTATTGGAAGCCTTATCGAAAGCGAGGGAAGCTATTTCAAAATACATAGAAGACGTTCAATTACCAAAAGCACGGGATGGAGCCATTGTATTGCGAAACTTATATGATTACCAAGAACAACTGCTGCAAGAAATTAGGTCGATTCGACGCGTGATGGCCAATGTGGAAGATGCATCCAGAATCTCCTTAAAACGACAGGATGCAACTGTGTTTTTAACGTTACAAGAATATCGTTTGAATGTCATTGTTCAAAATTTTAGTTTAAACTCTACATTGTTCAGACATGCTTTGCGTTTTACAATTGCAATCATTTTTGCCTTTGTTATCGGTACACTTTTGGACATTCGAAATACCTATTGGATCCTCTTGACCATTATAGTCATTATGCGGCCCAATTACGGTTTGACCAAAGAACGCTCCAAAGACCGTATCATCGGCACTGTCATTGGAGCCATTATCGCCATTTGCATAGTTCTGATTACCCAGAACATCATCATCTATTCTTTTTTGGCGATTATCTCCTTAACATTAGCCTTTGCCCTTATTCAGCAAAATTATAAGTGGGCAGCTGGATTGATAACCATTAACATCATTTTTGTCTATTCATTGATCAATCCCGATGCCTTTCAAGTGATTCGATATCGCGTCTTGGATACAATTATAGGTGCTAGTATCGCTGTTGTTGCCAATTATATTCTTTTTCCCAGCTGGGAGGCAAACAATTTAAAAGATGTGCTACAAAATATACTGCTTAAAAATAGAGAATATCTTTCGGCAACTAAAGAGTTATACTATGATAAAATTGAAAATAAGCTTACCTATAATGTTGCGAGAAAAGAAGCCTTTTTAGCGATCAGTAATTTAAATGCGTCCTTTCAAAGATTGACTCAAGACCCAAAATCAAAACAAAAAGAATTTCAGTTAATTTATGATATAGTAACGCTCAATCAAACCATGATTTCGGCCATTGCCTCCATTGGTAGCTTTATCATGAATCACCAAACGACTCCTGCCTCCAAAGAATTTGATGCACTCGTTTTAAAGATTACCAATACGCTACAACAATCCTATTCTATTTTGGATGATGGAAAAACGAATCTTGAAGTGGATTCTTTACAAATTGATAATGCTGAAGCAAAACTTTTGCAAAATTATCAAAATTTATCAAATGTGAGAGATCAAAACATTCAACAAGGCCATACAGATCTGGATACACAGACCTTACATCGATTACAGGAAGCTTATCTCATTTCAAATCATTTGGTGTGGTTGAAATCGCTTTCGGAAAATCTTAAAAAAGCAACCGAACGTTATCATCAATCTTTAGATATCAGCAAACATTAATTGTATTTGTTTGAATTTTTCTAGAACACATTCCAGTCCCTCTTTAATTTATTAAAATTTTGTAACCATTTTTGTTTTTTGGCGTCACATAAAAATATCGTAAATTCCATAAATCAAAATAACCACCACATGAAACCAACACAAACAACCAAAATTTTACTTTTTTCGTTCTTTATTTTTTTCTGTTTTTCTTGTGTAGTTGGCCAAACTTTGGAGCAACAGGTAGATGCGTATTTAAAGCAAGAATACAAAGCCGATGAACCTGGAGTTTCCTTTTTAATAGCCAAGGATGGAAAACCCATCTATCAAAACGCCTTTGGACTGGCGGATTTGGAATTAAATGTTCCTATGACATCAAAAAATGTCTTTGAAATTGGTTCCATTACCAAACAATTTACTGCGGTGGCGATTCTCATGCTGGAAGAACAAGGCAAGCTAAAAGTAGAAGATGACATTACCAAGTACATTCCTGACTATCCCACAGCAGGCAAAAAAATTACGATTCACCAACTTCTGAATCATACCTCAGGTATCAAAAGTTACACGGATATGGCCAATTTCCTTAAACTAGCCAGAACAGACATGACTCCCAAAGAAATTATCGACGTGTTTAAAAATGAACCCATGGATTTTGAACCTGGCGAACAATTTAGATATAATAACTCGGGATATATTTTGCTGGGATATATTATTGAAGTGGCATCAGGACAGAGCTTTGCGGATTTTATAGAGAATAATATTTTTAAAAAACTAGGCATGACCGCATCCTCATATGGAAGTATGAAAAATATTGTGCCCAATAGGGCTTCAGGTTATTCGAAAACCGAAACGGGTTATGCCAATGCTGATTATTTGAGTCTGACATTGCCTTATGCAGCAGGGTCCATCATGTCAACCACCGAAGATTTATTGAAATGGCAAAACGCACTCAACAACAATATGATAATCAAAAAAACAAGTTACGAAAAAGCCATTCATGGATCTACCTTAAATAATGGCGATCATATCGAGTATGGTTACGGTTTGAGCGAAGCCGATCTGAATGGCTCACCGAGCATCCAACATGGTGGCGGTATTTTTGGTTATACAACCATGGGAATATATCTTCCCGAAGAAAAAATATTTGTTTCTGGATTGACCAACTGTGATTGCAAAGATATCACCGGGGTCACAACACGGATTGCTGCAATGGCCATCGGAAAACCGTTGCCGGACAAAAAAGATGCCATTAAACTTTCGGAAGATGAACTCAGAAAATGGGTTGGCGCCTATCAATTTGATGAGGGCGTCGTAAGGTATGTTACTTTTGAAAATGGTCAGTTATATAGTCTGCGTGAAGGTAGTAGCAAATTGGAAATTTACCCTATGAGCAATACAAACTTCATATTCGAAGGAGGTAGCACAAGCTACGTTTTTTCTGAAAAAGATGGAAAAAAGCAAGCAAAATTTACCAATAATGCAAGCACTATTATCGGTAGCGAAATAGACAAAATGCCTCCCTCCGATAAAGAATCAATGACATTATCCCCAGAAATTCTAAACTATTATGTAGGGAAATATGAATTACAACCTGGTTTAGTTATGGAGGTCACCACTAAAGAAAACCAAATTTTCGCACAGCTTACTGGACAACCACAATTCGAAATTTTTGCAGAGAAAGAAAATACCTTTTTCCTTAAAGTGGTCGAAGCAAAATTGGTGTTTGATAAAGATGCTGAGAATAAGGTTACGGGTTTAACGTTGTACCAAGGTGGAAGGGAAATTGCTGCAAAAAAAATCGAATGATTTTTGATCAAAGGAATTTGACAAAATAGATATAATCAAAAAAGCCTCTCAAACTTCAAAATTTTAGTTTAAGAGGCCTTTTTTATTATCAAATGTTTAAAAAAAGATCCAAGGCAATTTGGTTAAACATTCAAAATGATTATCAAAAATCTGTGGTTACAGAACTTGCACCAGCAAATGCTGTAGAATATATAGGTGAGCAATTGCAGCTCTCTGTTGGAATACTAAATACTAAAAACTTTTGTTGAGCGCGTTCAGCAACAAAAATGGCATTTTTAGAACTACTTATTGCAACATCAACAGGGTTACCCAATTGAGTCATATCGCCTGCAATACGAATTTGGTCAGAAAGTGAAATCATTCCACCATCACCGGCAGCATTGAATTTTTGGGTAAAATTTTGAATAATTACCAAAGCACCATCGGTTCCGGATGTCGGCAATCCAGAAGCTGAACCAATATCGGTCAATATCATAGTATCTGTACTGGCATCGTAGTTTAAACCGTGTGTTCTAACAAGACCTTCGATAGAGACTTCAGAAGTTGGGCTTAAGTTACCACTTTGTGCATTATGGAAGTTCTTAAAATACGCTAAAATATTGGTTAAATCTTCGACAGCGAACAAATCTTTGCCAGTCACAGCAACATCCCAAACTTTAAAGCCTACGTTGTATTCCCTAAAGTCGCTAATATTGTTCCCATTAACATGGTAACTTGCCAATTTTCCAGGAATCACATCATCTGCAACAACAACTTTGTTATTGTAAAGTGCAGATCCTCTACCATTGGCAAATGATGAAGGTCCCATAGCACTTGGAGTTACGACATCGCCATCGGAAGTTGCAGAAATATTTGACAGTGCAACAAGACGTTTGTCAGTTCTGTTCACTTGATAAATAGCATCTCTGTTACCATCATATTCAACACCATCGGCATCTGCATAGGGTACGTTAACGGATTTTAAGGTAGGACTCATAAGTCCAGTAGAAATGTCGAAAATTCCCAAAACACCTGAAGTGTTTGAAGATACATACACGGAATTACCGTCGAGGTTATTCTGATTTTTACTGGATGAATTGACATTGGAATCTGTGGCACTGACGGCATCAACAGATTCGGATTCGCAATTGAACAATGCAATTGCGGACATACCGCACACGAATAAAAGTACTTTTTTCATAATTTAAAGATTTAATGAGTTAATAAAAATTGTTTATTCGGGGCATTATCAGTGCTTACGTAAAAAAAATAAATATGGTTTTAGAATATTGATTTTAAATTATCTGTGTGCTCAACACTTAAAAATAAAAACCGTTTTTTTTTAAAGTATCTTTGTCTTCTTAAAAAAAACATCAATGCCATTCAAAGACTTACACCTCAACAAACCCATCCTCAAAGCGATTGAAGAAGCTGGCTATAATGAGCCAACACTCATTCAAGAAAAGACAATTCCATTGGTTTTAGAAAAAAAAGATGTCATTGCCTCGGCTCAAACGGGCACAGGTAAAACAGCTGCATTTGCCTTACCAATTTTGCAATTGTTATTTGATAAACAGGATGCTCCAAAAAAAGGTAAAAAAATCAGGGCTTTGGTGGTAAGTCCTACACGGGAATTGGCCATACAAATCAATGCTAATTTCAAAACGTATGGCAAACACACCAATCTGCGTTCTGCAGTTATTTTTGGAGGTGCAGGAATTGAACCTCAAATAGACATTCTTCAAAAAGGTGTTGATATTGTTGTTGCAACACCTGGTAGGCTTCTGGATTTACACAAACAGGATTATCTCAATCTCGATTATGTTGAAATCCTTGTTTTGGATGAGGCAGATTTGATGTTGGATATGGGTTTTATTGATGATGTTAAAAAAATAGAGCGCCTTTGCCCTGAAAGCAAGCAAATTCTGTTGTTTTCAGCAACCATGCCCTATAAGGTGGAACAACTCGCCAATACAATTTTAAAATCGCCAGAACGAGTGGAGGTATCTCCAACCTCATCGGCTGCAAAAAACGTGAGCCAAGTTTTGTATTATGTACCAAAGCGTAATAAAATCGAATTATGTTTGCATCTCCTAAGGAACACGATCAAAGGCAGTATCATAATATTTAGGCGTACCAAATTTGGTGTGGACAAATTGGAACAGACTTTAGTAAAAAACGGTTACAATGTTCAAACCCTGCATGGTGACAAAACCCAGAACGATAGACAATCGGCATTGAACAAATTCAAACATAAAGAATCCAATATCCTTATTGCGACCGATGTTGCAGCTCGTGGTATAGACATTGACGAACTCGATGCCGTCATCAATTTTGATATGCCAAATGTTCCCGAAACTTATGTTCATAGAATTGGAAGGACCGGTCGGGCTGGACTGATGGGCACTTCTTACTCATTATGTTCGGCAGATGAAAAGGAATATGTGAAAACCATACAACATTTGATCAATGTTCAAATTCCTATTGAGGAAGACCATCCTTATCCGTTAGATCCAAAAGAAAAACCGATTGTTCACAAAAAACAAGGCAGCAAGTACAAAAAAGGCAGGAAAGGTGAAGGTTCTAAAAAGAACAAAAAACGTTGGTATTGACAAGCTTGAAATTGATGTTTGACGTTGGAAGCTGAAAGCTAGCTGCAGACTACCCAATTATTCGTTTATCAAAATAATGTTTAAGAATAGGAATCTGAATCAACAACATCAAAGCCAATAAACCAATACTATATGCGGCGGTTTTTGATGGTTCTACAACATTCAGAATTTTAGAAATATATTCTTGGTCCACCACATGTATATCAAAACCCTTAAACCATTCAGAAGCTTCTGGTTTGGTTATTAAAACAACATACGCAACAAAAGCTATAAAACCCAAAGCGATCATGACCCAAACCTGCTTTGAAATCAAAGGTTGATATGTAGTTGCAAAACTCTGTTTGATATCAAAAACGTGAGTCATTACGTTGCTGGTAAAATCAAACGAAGGCGTTTCCAAAGTTGATTTTCTCATCGCTTTGTCCACCAAATTTTCTATATGTTTATCGACGCTCTCGTTCATAACTATTTATTATTTCTGGTTCCAACCGTTGTTTTAGAATGCTTGCCAATTTTTTTCGACTTCTAAATAACTTCACTTTAATGGTATTCGGTTCAATGTTTACAATTTTTGAAATCTCTTCCAAAGATAACGCTTCAAAATAATATAAAGTCAACAAAAAACTATCTTCACTTGGCAATTGTTGCAAACACTCTTGAATGGCCTTTTCCTGTTCTTGTTCTTCAAGTGAATCCAACGCATTGTCCATTGTTTTTATTTGATATTCTGTAAATTCATCTATGCTGACTTCATTCAACTGACGTTTGTTCTTTTTTATTCGGTCCAAACAGGTATTATATGCAACTTTATAAATCCAAGTCGAAAATTTGGATTCACCTTTAAATTTTCCCAACGATTTAAAAACTTTAATGAAGGTGTCTTGTGCAACTTCTTCAGCTTCTTCCCTATGCTTCAACATCCTTAAGGTCAAAGTGAATACCAAATCCTTGTAACGATCTACCAAAACGGCAAATGCCTTGGTATCTCCTTCAATGATTTGATTGATGATGTGCTGTTCGCTGATGGTCATTTGTATGTTTGACGACCAACATTTAGCTTAGGTTACATTATAAATGAATAAAAAAATTAAAAATGTTGTAACCAAGAATTGAAAGCTGTCGTCATAAGCTATGAACACAATAAAATTAATCAATTAAAAACGAACAATCATGGGATCAGAATTAATTATCATTCCAATAATTTTTGGAGCAATCTTCGGAGTATTTTATTTATACTTTTCAACGCGTAACAAAGAGCGTTTGGCACTCATAGAGAAAGGTGCCGATGCCAGTATTTTTGTGAGAGGCAAAACTCATGCAGCTCCCATTTGGAAAATCTTCATTCTCAATCTAGCGCTATTGCTAATTGGAATAGGAATCGGAATCTTTATTGCTTCAATGTTGCATTATAATATGGGAGTGGATGAAGATGTCGCTTATCCAGGTACTATTTTCTTAATGTCCGGAATAGGTTTATTTGCAGGCTTTACCATGACCAAAAATTTGGACAAGGAATAATCCAGACTATCCAACCATTTAAAAACTGCCATCGTCACTGTTGGCAGTTTTTTTTTGATACATTTTAAAGTATCTTTAGGGTCTCAACCTTTAATTAAATTACCAAATGAAAAAGCTTGTATTCCTGGTTTGTATCGCTGTATTACTTTCAGCATGTAAAAAAGATAAAGAAAATCCTGATATGGATTCAAATATGGAAACCGGAACATTAGGGGATTTTGCGATTGTTCTCAAAAATTATCACGAGGAGTCGCTTAAAATGTATCCTATGAAAGCTACAGAAGCTGGTGATAATCGATACAATGACCAATTGCCAAATGTTCTTTCTGATGCTTTTAGGGAACAGGAAAGAAATTTTTATTCCAATTACAAAAATCAAATTGTGGCGTTTAATGATAGCGACTTCTCAAAAACGGAAAAATTGAGTAAGGATATCCTTCTTTGGGAATGCGAGATCAATCTTGAAAGATTAAAGTATAGAGAAGATTTGACACCAATCAACCAAATGTGGTCATTACAATTGAATATTGGCCAATGGGCAAGCGGCACAAGCACCCAGCCATTTGAGACTGTTCAGGATTACAAAAACTGGATATCCCGTTTGGATGGATATCTCAAATGGATGCAATACGCTGAAGAAAAAATGACCGACGGCATCAAGTCAGGAGTTGTACTTCCAAAGTCACTAATTAACAAAGTACTTCCGCAATTGGAAGCAATGACCAATCCGAACATTGACGAGCATTTATTCTATTCGCCAATTCATAATTTTCCCAGTAGTTTTTCAGATCAGGAAAAGGAAGAATTAACAATACTTTATAAAAACTATATCAACGATAAAATTATCCCAGCATATGCCAGTTTGCACAGATTTATGTCCACCGACTATTTAAAAGCAGGTCGCGCTACCAGTGGTGTTGCTGGAATACCAAATGGTGAATCGTACTATCAGCATCAGATAAAACTATATACAACTACCAGTATGACCGCCGATGAAATTCACCAATTGGGATTAAAGGAAGTAGCACGAATTTTATCTGAAATGGAAAAAGTAAAAACTGAGGTGGTCTATAAAGGTACATTGATTTCATTTTTTGAACATGTCAGGTCCAAAAAAGAACTGATGCCATTTTCGACTCCAGAACAGGTCATTGAGAATTTCAATAAAATCCATGAAACCATGCAGCCTCAATTGGAGAAATTGTTTGACATGAAACCGAAAACGGCTTTTAAGGTGAAACAGACCGAAGCTTTTAGAGCTGCGTCAGCAAGTGCACAATACAATAGAGGTTCTTTGGATGGCACACGGCCTGGAATATTTTATGTGCCGATTGTGGATGCAAAAACTTACAATATAGTATCTGATGAATCGTTATTCTTACATGAAGCCATTCCTGGACACCATTACCAGATTTCATTACAACAAGAGAATTCCGAACTTCCAGATTTTAGAAGAACACTTTGGTATAGTTCTTTTGGCGAAGGTTGGGCACTCTATTCAGAATCCTTGGGAAAGGAACTCGGACTGTACACAGATCCCTATCAATATTTCGGAATGCTGAGTGCAGAAATGCACCGTGCCATCCGTTTGGTGGTTGACATAGGACTGCATAGCAAAGGTTGGACACGTGAACAAGCCATTAAATATTCAATGGAAAATGAAGCGCGAAGTGAAGAAAGTATCATTTCTGAGATTGAACGTTATATGGCAAATCCAGGGCAGGCCCTTTCTTATAAAGTGGGACAATTAAAAATCAATGAATTGCGAAGTAAAGCAGAACAAGAGTTAGGTGACAAATTTAACATTGCAAAATTCCACAACCAAGTTCTGGAATCGGGCTGTATGCCTTTGGAACTTTTAGAACAGAAAATCGATAAATGGATTTCTACAGTTAAGGCCAATGTCTCATAAACTCTTTTCATTTATAATTTTACTTTTCTCACTGGGTTCGCTTCGTGGACAAACCACCATAAAGGATAAACAGTCCCAAAATCCGGTTTCCTATGCAACTATATCTTTTGGAAATGGTACAG
>JBGTDZ010000025.1:0-31841 GCA_041748055.1 Aquaticitalea sp. | reverse complement strand
GAAGATGCTGATATTATCAATGCGGGTAAGCAAACCATAACCACTTTGCCGGGCGCCAGTTTTTTCGATTCGGCTCTGAGTTTTTCGATGATTCGAGGCAAACATGTTGATCTGACCATTCTCGGTGCAATGGAAGTTTCAGAAGATGGCGATATAGCCAACTGGAAAATTCCCGGGAAAATGGTCAAAGGTATGGGCGGTGCTATGGACTTGGTTGCAAGTGCGGAAAATATCATTGTAGCAATGATGCATACCAATAGGGAAGGAGACTCAAAACTTTTGAAAAAATGTTCTTTGCCATTGACAGGTGTAAGATGTGTTAAAAAAATTGTCACCAATCTCGCTGTTTTGGAAGTTACGGGAAATGGGTTTAAGCTTTTAGAACGCGCACCGGGAATTTCTGTGGAAGACATTCAAAAAGCCACAGAAGGGAAATTGATTGTCGAAGGAGATATTCCAGAAATGATTTTGTAAAGATTTTTAGGCTTGATTGTTGCCACTTATAAAAGAATTATTATTAAACCTATGTTCGTGTATTATTGACTTATTTATTTAATAACAAATGATAATAATTTGTAGGAAAAATTTCTATATGATATGTTAAAAGTTAAAAATTAATGTATTTCAACGAAATTATATGTAGTTAAACTGATTATATAATTTTTTTTTTGCATATTTACTAAACCAAATCGAAATACCCAAATTACCAAATTTACCATAAATCTAAATTATGATTTGCCCCAAATCTATCATGAATTGGCCTTATGAAAATTGCCCCAAATGTACCATAACCTTTGATTATGATTTTGCCCGAAATCTATCGTAAACTTTGACTTATGAATTTAACCAACAACCTACCAAAACCTACTTATTTTGAAAACAAATTGTTTTCAGGCTTTAATAATACCTTTAGATTGATCAGAGGTATTTTTATGCTCACAAAAAAAATATTCATGCTATAACCCTTTGGGAATAGCATGAATTAATTTTTTTGTGTACTCCCGTTCAGGATTGTTGTAAATATCATCGGCATCTGCCATTTCTTCAATGTGTCCTTTGTTCATCACTACCAATTGATCGGACATGTATTTAACGACTGCCAAATCATGGGAAATGAAAATATAAGTAAAACCAAAATTCTCCTTTAAATCATTCAACAGATTTAAGACTTGTGCTTGAACGGAAATGTCTAGAGCAGATACAGATTCATCACAGATGATTAATTTAGGCCGTAAAACGATTGCTCTCGCAATCCCAATCCGTTGACGTTGACCGCCAGAAAATTCATGTGGATATCTGTAGAAAAAACTGACGTCAAGACCTACTTTTAGAAGTAAATCTAGGACCATATGTTTTCGTTCTGCTTCAGAAGTTCCAATATGGTGCACTTTCATGGGCTCCATGATAGCTTTCCCGATAGGAATTCTTGGATTCAAGGAAGCATATGGATCTTGAAAGATGATTTGAATATCCTTTCTTAATTTTCTGACGGCCGTGGCGCTCAATTTGGTAATGTCAACGCCACGATATAGAATCTGACCAGAAGTTGCTTTGTCCAATTGCAAAATGGAATTCGCCAAGGTCGATTTTCCACAACCGGACTCACCGACCAGACCTAAAGTTTCACCTTCATACAATTTAAAACTGACATTATTTACCGCTTTAAAACGGTCTGGTTTGCTGAACCAACCAGATTTTGAAATGTATTCTTTTTCAACATTGATTACTTCCAGCAAAGGCGCTTTTGAATATAAGATAGCATGATTTTTTTGACGATGTTCGCGAGTCACAACTTCAGCTCTCGGAGAACCATCCATATAATCCTTAATGGTTGGTAAACGTTTCAATCGCACATCCAATGATGGTTTTGAGCCCAACAAAGCTTTGGTGTAGGTATGTTGAGGCTGATAAAAAATATCCGTAACCTTGCCTTGTTCCACAATACCGCCTTTGTACATGACCAAAACCCGATTGGCAATTTCAGAAACCAAAGACAGATCATGGGAAATAAAAATCACGCTCATGCCTTCTTCTGCCTGGAGTTTTTTCAACAATAAAATAATCTCCTTTTGGACTGTGACATCCAATGCAGTCGTCGGCTCGTCAGCAATCAATATTTTGGGTTTACAGGCAATAGCCATGGCGATCATAACGCGTTGCTTTTGTCCTCCGGAAATTTCATGCGGATAGGCATTATAGATGCGTTCTGGAAGCGGCAATTTCACTTTTTCAAAAAGTGATAGGGTTTCCGCTTTGGCTTCTTTTTTGGAAAGGGATGTATGTTGCAATAGAATTTCCTCAACCTGTTTGCCACAGCGCATTGAAGGATTCAAGGAACTCATGGGCTCCTGGAAAATCATCGAGATATCCTTGCCTCGTATCTTTTGCAGTTCCTTTTCTGGAATCTGAACCAAATCTTTTCCGTTAAACTGAATACTTCCATTGGTAATTTTTGAAATGCGTTTTGGTAAAAGCCCCAAAATAGCTAGGGAAGAAACCGATTTTCCGGAACCTGATTCTCCGACAATTCCTAATATCTCGTTTTTATGAAGATCAAATGTGATGGAATGAATAATCTCTTTCTCAGCTTGATCAGAAAGAAATGAAATGGATAAATCTGTGACTGAAAGTAATTTGCTGCTGTCCATAAATCAAAGTAAAAGTAGTCATTTTAAACAATGGTGATGATGGGATATTGTTTGATGAAATAAATTCGCGAGAACTATCTAATTTTTCTACATCTAGGTTGCACATTATACAACACGGAAAACCATATGGTACCGTCCAAAAAATGAGATGCTATTTATTGTGCTTTGATAATGTGATGAAAACAAACATGAAAAACAAAAAGAAGAGCCAATCATTAATTCCATAAATGGCATAAAACACGCCCGCCATGATATCTTTGTCATATACATCCGAAAGGTTGTTATTAAAAATCCATAAAATCCAGATAATACCATATGCCAATTTCTCAATGGCAAAGATTGCAACTAACCATTTGAGTTTTTGATAAATTTTTGCGATTGAGATATACGCCAATCCCCAAAGCACAATCATAACTAATCCAAAGTTGGACATGACTTCCCTATCAAATTCTGGAATGGTGTCATTGGTAAAAAATCTTGAAAAAATTAAAACCGACAGATTCATCACTCCCGCAATGATAAATCCTTTTGAAATTGTTGTAGATTGACTGTTCATAAAGTGATTACAATTTTATTCCGCTAAAACATGCGAGTTATTTGAGAGACATCCCAATTTTTTTCTAAATATGCAAAATTTCATTTTTTACCAAGATAGCATCACCACGCAATCTTAAAAATATTTGAGCCACTGCAATTGTATCTTTTTCGCAATACGTAACGATTCGGTCGATATCATTTTCTTCATAATAAACCCTGTAAACTTCGCTGCCATCAATATCATCTTTTGGGGAAGGGATGCCAAGCACGTTTGTCAGCAATTTTAAGGATGTATAAGTTTTATAATCCCCAAATTTCCAAAGTTCCAAGGTATCTAGATGAGGTACTTCCCAAGGTTTTTTACCAAAAAGATTCAATTTATAAGGTAATTCGATATTGTGGATTATCATTCGTCTGGCGATATATGGAAAATCAAATTCCTTACCATTGTGTGCACAAAGAAGATGTTTTGCCTGACTGAAATGAGACAACAACAAATTTTTAAAGTCTTTTAGAATTTTGATTTCGTCCCCATGAAATGAGGTGACTCTAAAGGTTCTGACATCACCTGAAATATTAAAGTATCCAACAGAAATACAGATTATTTTCCCAAACTCTGCCCAAATGCCGGCGCGTTCATAAAATTCTTCTGCAGATACATCACCTCTTTGGTATTTGGATTTAAGTTCCCAAAGCTGTTGCTTGGTTTCATCCAATTCAGAAAAATTGCGTGTTTCCGGAATGGTTTCTATGTCCAGAAATAGGATGTCTTCAAGATTAAGTTTAGAAATCATTGCCCTAACATTTTATAAGCTTCATCAATATACGTATAAATATCTTCTGTGAATGGATCTACACGCCCTTCTTCCTTTCCGGACTGATGTCCAAGACGCACTATTATCAAATTATCATTAGGCTGAACAATTACATATTGGCCCAAATGACCACGCATCATAAAAAAGCCTTTTCCTTTATAATCTTGAAGCAACCACCAACCATAACCATATTGCGGACTTGCCGTAAAACGTGGTGTTATGGATTTGGCCACGAAAGCTGAATCCAAAATCTGTTGGCCATTCCATTTGCCATGGTCTTTAAACAATTTGCCATAACGGGCAAAATCCTTGGCGTTGCTGGCAATGCAGCAGTAGGCCTTGACCAAATCTTGTTCTTCGCTATCCACTTGCCATAGGGAAGAATTCTCACTTCCCAATGGCTTCCAAAATGTTTCCGATAAATAATCATACATTTTTTTACCAGTTGCTTTTTCAATGACCATCGCCAAAAGTTGTGTGTCACCACTTGCATATTTATATTTTGTTCCGGGTTCATCAACGACTTTCAAACCGAGTATCACTTTTTCCAAATCGTCATCAAAATAGGCACGAGTGGTAATGGATAAAGGCGAATAATAGGCTTCGTCCCAATTGGTTCCCGAAGCCATGCTTGACAAATCACCAACTGTCATTTTGCCCGCTTTTCCTTCACTGAATTCAGGAAAGAAATCTCCAACCGGCTGGTCCAAACTTTTGATGTATCCTTGCTCGATGGCTTTTTGCATCAATCCGGAGACATAACTTTTGGCCATGGAGAAGGAGTTCGATTTTGAATCTTCTCCAAAACCATCGTAGTAATTTTCAAACCAGATACTGTCGTTTTTTATGATCACATAAGCAATCGTTCCTTTTTCTTTATTGATATCGTTCAGCCTTTCGGTTTCTTTGGCTGTATTATGGTCTTTATGGTTTGGCCATGGTTGAGCTGATCCATTTTGGACCAATTCATTATCAAATTCTTTATAATCTTCAAGATAGGCCGTGGAATAGCCTTTTAAATAAATTGTGCGAACAGCTTTTAGTAGATAATCGGTATCGGTAATGTAAAGGATGGCGACAAGTAATACTAGGATTATCAAAGTCCACTTGAGAAAAGATTTTAAAAATTTCATAAATTGAGTTTAGTTGTAATAAATATAACGATTTATTGTGTTAGCGATTGAAGTGGCATCCTTTTTTGATAAAAAAAGACCTGTCGGCATACAGGCGCGTCGGTTTTTTAACCGAAACACAAAAAAATTTAAAACAAAGACTGTTGCTTATAGGGAGTTTCGTGCTCCAACAACCATTGTTTGCGATGTAGCCCGCCTGCGTACCCAGTCAGGCCTCCATCGCTTCCGATTACACGATGACATGGCACTACAATCCATAATGGATTTTTTCCATTGGCATTCGCCACAGCCCTAATGGCTTTGACATCGCCCAATTGTTGGGATAAGCCTAAATAGGAAATTGTTTTTCCGTGGGGAATGGTCTGTATTTTTCCCCAAACTTGTTTTTGAAAATCAGTGCCTTCTGGATTCAGTTTTAGTTCAAATTGTGTACGCGTACCTTCAAAATATTCGTTGAGTTGATGCACACAATCCTCAATGACCTCTGGGATAATATCGGTGACTTTTTCTTCGGAATTTAATATTGAAATTGAGGAAATGCCCTCTTCATTACCAATAATTTTGGTAAAACCCAATGGTGATTTTATAATGCATTCCTCCATTACGCTTCAGTTGTTGCGTCTGTTGCAGTATTTCTAATTGTTTGGTCAGTATCTATCATACCCAGCCTTTTTGCGCGTGCTTCCCAGCTTTGTCGGGCTTGGTGCTGTAGGTCTTCAACATTATCACTTTCGTCCATGATTTCCAATCCGAGAAGCGTTTCAATAACGTCCTCCATTGTCACCAATCCCGTGACCGTTCCATATTCATCTACCACCAATGCCATGTGGTTCTTACTTTCCACCAATTTCTCAAATAAAACCGGGATTGGCAATTTTCTTTCCACAATGATGATTTCCCTTCGTAGGTCAGCCAGTGTTCTGTCATCATGGTCGAGAGCCATTTCCTTATAGATATCATCCTTCAAAACCAAACCAGTAATAGTATCTGGGTTATCGGAATAGATTGGGATACGCGAAACACGAAGGTTTTGGTTTTCCTCAAAGAATGTCTTGACGGATTTTTTTTCATCTTCTGAAACCATGATGGTCCTAGGGGTCATGATGTCTTTGGCCAAAATCTTTTTAAAGTTCAAAAGGTTTTTAATGACCTTGCTTTCTGATTCTTGAAACACTCCTTCTTCATGAGCAATGTCCGTCATGGCGATAAAATTTTCACGACTCAAACTGCTTACATGACCTTTCCCTCCAATAAGTTTAGTAGTCAATTGCAACAACCATAAGATGCCTGTGTATTTCAATGGAAAAATAAGAGCGGGAAGGGCTATAGATGTAAAATTTACAAGATTTCGCCAGTATTTGGCACCTATGGTTTTTGGAATGATTTCAGACAACACCAAAATCAAAATCGTCATAATCGCAGACACAATCAAGATGGAATTGTTTCCATTTCCAAATATTTTTTCTGCTTGTACACCTACCAAAATAGCACCTACAGTATGCGCTATGGTGTTAAGGGTTAAAATGGCGATCAGCGGCTTGTCGACATCGTTTTTTAATGCTTCCAAGCTGGTTGCATAGCCTTTGCCTTCTTTCTTTTTAATATTAATAAATGTTGGTGTTACACTTAAAAGCACGGCTTCCAAAATGGAGCACAGAAAGGAAAAGAAAATAGAGATAACGGCATAAAGAATCAATAAAGTCATTACAATGTTGGTTTCCTGCTAATTTACGAATTTTTATTGTGTTGTTTACCTATGTGCATACACTTGACTATTGGCTTTCCAAAATAATATTGGTGTTTGGTACGCCATATTGTGAAATACGCTCAATGAATGTCACTAAATCCTTATTGTTATTGAAATAGCCAAGAATGCACAAACTGTCCTCACCCGTAATGCGATCGCAGCGTTCCACTTCTTCCAAATGAATTATTTGATTATAAGCGGTTTTAATGGTGCTGGATTGATGGATTTTTAAGATGATGTATGCTTTGGTGGTGATGCCAAGTTTTTGGTGATTGAGTTTCAGGGAGTAACCCAAAATAATCCCTTTTTCTTCTAACTGTTTGACGCGTTTACCTACCGCTGGAGCAGATAATTCCACAGTTTTTCCTATGGTTGCAAAAGATTCACGCGCATTGGAACGAAGCATTTGTAGTATTTTCTTGTCTATATCATCCATTTTGAATCGATAGTATAATTAGAGAATTATGATTTAATCGAAACTAAATATAACAATTTGTTTTGTAAAATTAAACAAACTCGATTATTTATTCAAGAGTCGAACAATATCTTTCGAAAAATAAGAGGCAATGATATCTGCACCTGCGCGTTTAATCGCTGTGACCTGTTCCATCATTACGGCATCATGGTCCAGCCAGCCTCTTTCCGAAGCAGCTTTTAGCATTGCGTATTCGCCTGATACTTGGTACACAGCAACAGGCACATCCACTACGTTTTTGATTTCGCGAACAATATCCAAATAACACAAACCTGGTTTCACCATCACCATGTCGGCACCTTCATCAATATCCATTTTGGTTTCCCGGATGGCTTCAAAACGATTGGCATAATCCATTTGATAGGTTTTTTTATCTTTTGGAATGTTTTTCATATCCACAGGGGCAGAATCCAGAGCGTCTCTGAATGGGCCATAAAGGGCAGAGGCATATTTTGCAGAGTAACTCATAATGCCTGTGTCATAAAACCCTTCGTTTTCCAATGCTTCGCGAATGGTCAAAATTCTCCCATCCATCATATCGCTCGGTGCTACGAAATTGGCACCTGCCTTGGCGTGGGAAATGCTCATCTCCGCCAATATATGTATGGTTGTGTCATTTAAAATGATGCCTTTTTCAATAATACCATCATGGCCATAAATCGAATAAGGGTCAAGAGCAACGTCTGTCATTAACAACATCTCTGGACATGCATTTTTAACGGTTTTGATAGCGCGTTGCATCAAACCGTTGGAGTTTAGAGCTTCAGTGCCTTTGTTATCCTTCAAATTATCGGGAACTTTAACAAATAACAAAACCGATTTTAAACCCATTTTCCAAAGTTCCTTGACTTCTTTTTCCAATACATCCAAACTGTAGCGGAAGTAATTTGGCATGGAGGCGATTTCCTCCTTAAAACCTTTGCCTTCAACTACAAACAATGGTACCAAAAAATCTTCTGGCGTGATGATGGTTTCTCTTACCAAGGAACGAATGGCTTCGTTGGTTCTTAATCTTCGGTTTCTTCGCAGTGGATACATGTTTGCCCCCTAACCCCCGAAGGGGGAATTCCTATTAGAGGTCAATAGGATTTTATGCTCTCAACACTCAATATAAGGGTAGAGTTGCGATTAGTGTTTTTTTATATTCCCCCTTCGGGGGTTAGGGGCTTTTAACCCATTCTTTAGGATACTTTAACACCTTCAATAATTTTTCTTCTTCACTTCCTTTTTCCGGATGATGGTCATAAACCCATTGGACATGTGGTGGCAAACTCATCAAAATGCTTTCTATACGTCCATTGGTTTTCAATCCGAATAGTGTGCCTTTATCGTGCACCAAATTGAATTCCACATAACGACCTCTTCTGATTTCTTGCCAAGTTCTGTTTTCTTTTGAATAAGCCAAATATTTTCGTTTTGCAACAATGGGTACGTAACTTTCAAGGAAACTGTCGCCAACTTCCTTTATAAAATTAAACCAATCATCCATCGACATAGTGTCGGTTGCTTTGCAATAATCAAAAAACAAACCTCCGATGCCACGGCCTTCGTTGCGGTGGGCATTCCAAAAATACTCATCGCATTTTGCTTTGTAAGTCTTGTAAAAATAGTCATTATGACGGTCACAGGCTGATTTACATACCTGATGAAAATGGATGGCATCTTCTTCAAACAGATAATAGGGCGTTAAATCCTGACCTCCGCCAAACCAGGAATCTACCAATTTACCTTCTTTATCGTACATTTCAAAATAGCGCCAATTGGCATGAACGGTTGGCACCATCGGGTTTTTTGGATGCAATACCAAACTCAATCCGCAGGCAAAGAAATTAGCATCTGTTACGCCAAAATATGCTTGCATGGCATTTGGTAATTCACCATGAACAGCCGAAATATTGACACCGCCTTTTTCAAAGATAGAGCCATTTTCAATTACTCGTGTTCGTCCGCCCCCTCCTTCCGGACGCTCCCAAAGGTCTTCCTGGAATTTGGCATTGCCATCAACGGCTTCCAATATTTTGGTTATGGTGTCTTGTAATTCCTGGATATATGTGTAAAATTTATTTTTCATTTCTTAATTCATAGAGTTCCATATCCAATGGAGTTTCATTTATTGGCGTAAATTCTTCTGGCAATGTTTCTTTCCAGACAAAACCCGACTTTAAGGCAACGTAGACGCTTCCTAAATTAGATTTATGGGAAATAATTTGGATAGTTTTTAATCCCAACTCTTCAGTAGCAAAAATTGTCGTTGCCTTAATTGCTTCTGTCATCAATCCTTTTCCTTTAAAACGTTTTCCAATGCAATAGGCAAATTCACCTTTTTTCATGCTCCAATCGATGTTTTTGAGAATGATTAAGCCCATGATATTGTAGAGATATTTGTCTCTTATTGCAAAGACGAACTCCTCTTTTATTTGAGCCGATTGCATTTTTCTTATAATGTAGGAATTCGTGCTTTCTAAAGTGCGGTTCTCCGCTAATGTTTTAGGTAAATAACGTTTAAAACTTTGGGTATTGGACACTAATAATTTGTTCAGTTGTAGGGCATCGTCAAGTTGTAAATGTGAAATGCTTATTTGGTCTGAACTATAATTCATAGATTTTTAGTTTGTTCTCTTCTTGAAGCAATCTTACAGTTTGCGTTGAAGCCGCAGTTACGGATAAAGGTAATACAAGAATAAATCCAATAACTGGAATCAGCAAAAACAAAATGAATACGACTCCATTTCCTATGGCCAAACCTCGATGTTGCTTCACAAATTTAATGCTCTCAGAATATTTGAAATGGCGCTCCAATGTATAATCCATATTACCGAAACCCGCATAATAACCTTGGGTAAGTATCAATAATAGGGTGGATACGAATCCTAAAATCGGAATGAAACCAATAAATAAAATCGGAATCGTCAACAAGATTTCCATACCTAAATTCCGCATATTGATTCGGATACCTCGCCATAATTGTTCGCTGAAACTGGTTTTACGATGTTTATGATTATCGACGCCAAGCAGATGTGCTTCAATTTTTTCAGAGACAGGGCCCATAAATGGCGCAGATAATGCCATAACAACATGCTTGTAGACAGTAATGCCAACCAGTAAAATAAGTATGCCACTTAATATCTTACTTAAAAAGAAGAATGTTTCTTTTCCCCATTCCCAAATCCAAAGTTTGGAAAAATAATAGCCAAAATCGTCAGCTAAAGCGTAAGCAGATAGCAAAACAAGCGTCGCAACCACGATGCTGATTAAGATAGGAATGCCAAAATATTTCCAAAGGCCGAGTTTTGAAATTAGCTGAATACTTCCTGAATAGGCTTTGATGCCTTTAAAAATGTTTTTAATCATATCACATTCCTGCGAAGGCAGTCCCGAAACGTGGGGGATTTAAAAATTAATATAAATATTTTTAAAACTTACAAGGTTTTTGAAACATTGAAGGTTAGTTTGGGCTCCTGTATTCCTTTACAGCATCCACAAAAGCCTTGGCATTGTCCAATGGAATATTTGGTAAAATACCGTGACCTAAATTTACAATATATTTATCTTTTCCAAATTCATTAATCATCTGATGCACCAACTTTTTGATTTCAGATGGGGGCGAAAATAATCTTGAAGGGTCAAAGTTGCCTTGAAGCGTCATATTCCCTCCCGTTAAATAACGTGCATTTCTTGCAGAACAAGTCCAGTCAATTCCCAAAGCAGAAGCGTTGGATTTTGCCATATCGTTAAGTGCAAACCAACAACCTTTTCCAAAAGCAATTACCGGTGCATCGTCTTTTAAGGCTTCAATAATTTGGTTGACATACTGCCAAGAAAATTCCTGATAATCAGTAGGCGATAACATGCCACCCCAAGAATCAAAAATCTGTATGGCATCACAGCCGGCTTTAACTTTCGCTTTTAAATAAGTAATCGTTGTGTCTGTAATTTTTTGTAATAATTGATGTGCAGCTATCGGATTTGTAAAACAAAACTCTTTTGCTTTATCAAAATTCTTGCTTCCCTGACCTTGAACACAATAACATAAAATCGTCCAAGGAGAACCTGCAAAACCTATCAACGGAATTTCATCATTCAATAATTCTTTCGTGGCTTTGATGGCCTGCATGACGTAGTCCAATTCAACATGTACATCTGGAACAATCACATTGTCAACATCTTTTTGGTTGCGAACAGGATTCGGGAGATAAGGCCCAAAATTCTGTTTCATTTGCACCTCAATGTTCATTGCTTGTGGAATGACCAAAATATCGCAGAATAAAATTGCAGCATCCATGCCGTAGCGGCGTATGGGTTGTACCGTAATTTCACTGGCCAATTCAGGAGTTCTGCACCGTGTAAAGAAATCGTATTTGGCTTTTATCTCTTGGAATTCTGGCAAATAACGTCCAGCTTGACGCATCATCCAAACTGGTGGGCGTTCAACGGTTTCTCCTTTTAATGCTCTTAAGTATAAATCGTTTTTTAACATAGTTGTTAGTTGATAGTTGTTAGTTGATAGTTGTTGGAGAACCATTTTCCAACAACCAAAAACCAGCAACTAAATATTATAATTCTCATTCACCAATTCAATCACACTCTCAACCGTTGGTATTTTGGCTACCCGCACATCTTCAAAATGTTTTCTCGCCTCAACAGCAGTGGTTTCTCCAATACAATAAGCTATTTTATCTGCAGTATTATTTTTCATATAACTTTCAACCGTTGATGGGCTGTAAAACATAATTCCCTCGATACTTGAATCCAATTTTTCCGAATCCAAAATGGTTTTATAGGCCTCGACTTCATTGACTTTAATGTGATTTTCTTCAAGAATGTTTGGCAATTCATCCAAATGGATGTCGCTACAAAAATAAGTGACTTCAGTGCCATCAATATATTCTATCAAATAATCAGCAAGTGCTTTGGCATTGTTTTCAGAATGCTTCACCTTCCCGATTTTGGTTTCAATCAGTTTTTTGGTGCGTCTCCCAACACAATAGATATTTTTAAACTGTAATTCTTCCTTCGGAACAATCGTCGTGATGGCTTCAACGGCGTTTTGGCTGGTGATGATGACATTTTCGATTCTGGATTTTAAAATCGGTTTCGGAATGCGGTTCAAACTGATTTTCAAAAAATCTGTACTGTCCACCTTTATATCCTTGAATTGATGACGTTGTGCTTCGGTCAAGGTTTTTGTTGAAAATACTTGGGTTTGCTTATCCGACTTTTTCAAATCGTTCATCAATCGATTCCCACCTCTTTCGAGAATAAAATTAGCCCCAAATTCTGCAATGTTATGATGATTGCCGAGTTTCTCCTTGCGGGTCACTTCAATTTTCTTGCTGCCATTCAAACTCAAAAGCACACCTTGAAAAGACACTTCTTCATTTTTAATAAACGCCAAAGCTCCGATAGGTGCTGAACAGCCACCTTCCAAAAGGTTTAAAAAATTTCGCTCTATGCTGGTGCAGATTTCGGTTTCTTCGTGGTTTATTTCTCTGCAAATTGCCAGTAATTCTTCATCGTTTTCACGAGCGGTCATCATAATCGCCCCTTGTGCTGGCGCTGGCACCATCCAATCAAGATTGATGGCATCATCTGGTCGCATATCAAGTCTGCCAATTCCGGCCGCGGCAAAAATGGCACCATTCCAATCGCTATCTTCCAATTTTTGAAGTCGTGTATTGACGTTGCCCCGCAATCCAACAACCGTGTGAGTTGGAAAACGATTCAGCCATTGTGCTTTACGTCTCAAACTTCCTGTGGCAATCACCGCATGTTTTTCGCTTAGAAACTCCTCGTTGTTTTTAAAAATCAGCGTATCCCTCACATTACCGCGTTTTAAAACCGCCGCTTGTACAATACCTTGTGGCAGTCTTGTCGGTACATCTTTAAGCGAATGCACTGCAAGGTCAATGTCGTTATTGAGCATAGCCATATCCAAAATTTTGGTAAAAACCCCCGTAATTCCCAATTCGTGAATGGGTTTGTCGAGCATCAAATCGCCTGTGGCTTTTATAGGGACCAATTCGGTTTTATGACCCAATTGTTCGAGTTGTTGCTGTACAGCTTTGGCCTGCCATAGTGCGAGATCACTATCGCGTGTGCCAATACGTATAAGTTTAGACATTGGTTGAAGTTTCTAACTGAAACACTTTTTTGATGAGTTCAAGGCTGTCATCTGCAGACATATCATCGCTTTTGAGATGATGTGCAAAGTGGTTCGTTATTTTTTGTATGATATTGTTGCTGATAAGTTCTGCTTGAGCTTCGTTGAAATCGGCATATTTTTTACGCTGGGTTTCCAATTCGGCATTTTTGAAATCGAGCAATTTATGTTTTAAAGCGTTGATTGTCGGTGCAAATTTTCTTGTTTCGAGCCAGCTGTTAAAGTCGAGTTTTACCTGTTCTAAAATTTCTTCTGCATGAGGAATGAAGACTTTTCTGCGCTCCAAAGTGTCATCTGTCATTTGTGACAAATCATCCAAATGAATCAACGTGACGTTTGGCAATTCGGCTACATTTTGATTTACATTTCGAGGAATCGATAAATCCAGTATCAACAACGGTTTTTTGGATAGGACACAATGTTTGTCCACCGTTGGATTTTGAGCACCAGTAGCAACAATGAGAACGTCAGAAGCACTGATTTCTTCTTGCAGGTTTGCATAGTCTTTTACTAAAAGATTGAATTTCCCAGCGACTTCCTGCGCCTTTGTCTTTGTTCGGTTGATTAATGTGATGTGCTCATTTTTAGTGTGCTTCACTAAATTTTCACAGGTATTTCTTCCGATTTTTCCTGTTCCGAATAATAAAATGTTCTTCGTTGATACATTTTCAACAGAATTTAAAATATATTGAACGGATGCAAACGACACAGAGGTCGCTCCAGAAGATAACTCAGTTTCATTCTTGATACGTTTACTGGCTTGGATAACAGCATTTACCAAGCGTTCTGTAAACGGATTTAGCAATCCCCGTTTTTTGGACACTTTGGCGCTTGTTTTAAGCTGACTTATAATTTCAAAATCGCCTAAAATCTGACTGTCCAGTCCAGAACCTACACGAAACATATGCGAAATGGCCTCTTTGTTTTTATAAATATAAGCTACATCCTGAAATTCTTCTACAGTTCCTTTTGTGTTGTCGCAAAGCAATTTGATGAGTTGAAAAGGATGTTCGGCAAAACCATAAATTTCTGTACGATTGCAAGTTGAGGTTACAATCAAGCTATCAATACCGTTGGTTTTGGCTTGGTCGAGAAGTGCGATTTTTGACGGTTCATTTAAACTGAAATGACCCCTAATGTCCGCATCTGCTTTTTTGTAACTTAAACCTATCGCATAAAAATAGGTTCCTCGTGTCATGTGATAATGCTCCATATTGGTTTTGGAAATTCGAACACAAAAGTATAAACGAGAATTGAATAAAAACAACGCTCAAAGAACTTTAAGTGTCGTTAGTGGATTTTTAGGGTTTTATTTTCTACAACTCTGTCAAATGTCTTACTTTTGCAGTCATATCAATGCTTTGGAATGATTTAATTTAGAATCAATCTAAATAAGAAGAAAAGATTATGTATGATGTCCCATTTAAAAAATGTCGCCAAAGGTTCTTTTGAAGAAACAAAAATTGAGGAAGGCTTTTTAGTCTTGACCTATCAGAATGAGAATAACGTTATTGAAGTTGTTGAACGTGAAATTGATAGTAATTTTATTCAGTTTCATTTCTGTATGAAAGGCTCCAGCAAATTTATCTTTAACGAAGGTCGATATGCCTTGGATATTTTGGAAGAAAACTCATTGTTGCTTTACAATCCGCAACGGGATTTGCCAATTCATCTCGAAATGAACCCTAATTCCTGGATGGTATCGGTATTGATATCTATAAAAAAATTTCATGGATTGTTTTCGCAGGAAGCGGATTACATTACTTTTTTGAGTGATGACAACAAGGACAAAAAATATTACAAGGATGGAAAAATTTCACCGTCCTTGGCCATTGTTTTGACACAATTGATTCATTACAATTTGAATTCGTCCATTAAAAACCTTTATTTTAAGGGAAAAGCTTATGAATTGTTGAGTTTGTATTTTAACAGGAATGAAGATGCCAACGTAGAGCAATGTCCGTTTTTGGTAGATGAAACCAATGTCATCAAGATCAGAAAAGCGAAAGATATCATCATTGCTAGAATGTCTGAACCTCCCAGTTTAAAGGAACTTTCTGAAGAAATCGGGTTGAACTTAAAAAAACTTAAAGAGGGTTTTAAACAGATTTATGGCGATTCGGTTTATAGCTTTTTATTTGATTATAAAATGGAATTCAGCCGAAAATTGCTGGAATCTGGCGAACACAATGTCAATGAAGTTGGTTTGAAAGTTGGTTACAGTACATCGAGTCACTTTATAGCGGCATTCAAAAAGAAGTATGGGACGACACCGAAAAAATATTTGATGTCATTATCTTTGTAAAAAGAAAAATCGCTAATGAAAAAAGGAGTACTACTCGTCAATTTAGGCTCACCAGACAGTCCAGAGCCAGCAGATGTAAAACGATATTTAGGGGAGTTCTTAATGGATGAACGTGTCATCGATGTGCCACTTTGGGCCAGAACACTTTTGGTAAAAGGCATTATTTTAAATACACGCCCGAAAGCATCAGCCGCAGCTTACAAAAAAATATGGTGGGACGAAGGTTCACCTTTAATTGTGCTGTCGGAACGGCTTCAAAAAAAATTGCAAAAGCAGATGAGCTTGCCTGTCGCTTTGGCTATGCGATACGGAAGTATGACCATTAAAAAAGGTCTTAAGGAGTTGGTTGACATAGGCGTGGAAGAAGTCTTTTTGATTCCTTTATATCCACAGTTTGCCATGGCGACCACCGAAACGATTTTAGTGCTTGCAGAAGAGATTCGAAAAAAAGAATTTCCCAATTTAAAAATATCAGATTTGCCTGCATTCTATAATCGCGAAGATTATATTGAAGTGCTTTCCAATTCTATAAGAAAACATTTGCAAAGTAAAAATTACGAACATTTGTTATTCTCTTATCACGGCGTTCCAGAGCGGCACATCCGAAAAAGTGATATTACCAAATCTCACTGTAAAATTGATGGAAGTTGCTGTGCCACCCCTTCACCAGCGCACGAGTTTTGCTACAGGCACCAATGTAAAGAAGTCACAAGATTGGTAGCTGAAAAATTGAATTTTGAAGCAGGAAGTTATTCAACCTCCTTTCAATCCAGACTCGGATTTGACCCATGGTTACAGCCTTATACAGACAGAACCATCGAACGTCTGGGAAAACAAGGCGTCAAAAACATGGCGATTGTAACACCTGCTTTCGTGAGTGATTGTCTAGAAACTTTAGAGGAAATTGCCATGGAAGGCGAAGAAATTTTTCATGAGATGGGAGGGAAAGACTTTACAACGGTTCCATGTTTGAATGATGGAGATGAATGGGTTGCCTTACTTACAAAATGGATTGATGAATGGGCAAATTCTGAATCCACATTGGCATAATGGCAAACGTTTCTTCAAATGATTTAGGTAGTCAACCGATTGGCAAATTACTCATTAGGCAAGCGGTTCCTGCATCGATAGGAATTTTGGTAATGTCGCTGAATATTTTGGTTGATACCATATTTGTGGGTCAATGGATTGGCTCTACGGCCATTGCGGCAATCAATGTGGTGCTTCCGGTTTCGTTCTTTATTGCAGCCTTGGGGATGTCCATAGGTATAGGTGGTTCTTCGATTATTTCAAGGGCTTTGGGAGCAGACAATCATAAAAAAGCCCTAAAAACCTTTGGAAATCAAATCACCTTGACATTATTGCTCACTTTGTCAATGGTTGCTTTTGGATTGCTGTTTGCGGACACGATCATTGAATCATTCGGAGGGAAGGGAGCAATTTTTGAACCAGCGAAAACCTATTATACTATTGTGCTTTATGGAGTGCCTTTGTTAGCACTTTGTATGATGGGAAACACGGTAATCAGAGCAGAAGGTAAACCAAAATTCGCCATGTACGCTATGATGATTCCTTCCGTAAGCAATCTCGTGATGGATTACATTTTCATCAATCTTCTCGATTTTGGAATGGAAGGTGCAGCGTGGGCTACGACCTTATCATATGGGCTTTGCTTTCTGTATATTCTTTGGTTTTTTATGTCTAAAAAATCTGAACTTAAAATCGGTTTTTCGCATTTCGGATTGAATTTTCCAATAGTTAAAGAAATCAGCTCTCTTGGTTTTGTCACTTTGGCTAGACAAGCCGTAGTGAGCATCACATATTTGTTCATGAACAATATTCTATATGATTTGGGAGGTGAAACTTCAGTAACATCTTATGCTATTGCCGGACGATTGTTGATGTTCGCGATGTTTCCAGTACTTGGCGTAACTCAAGGGTTTTTGCCGATTGCGGGGTATAATTATGGTGCAGGTAATTATCACAGAGTCCGCGAATCTCTCAACACGGCCATCAAATATGCTGCAATTTTGTCCACGCTGGTATTCATTATTTTGATGGTGTTTCCTGAAAGTATTTCCAAGATGTTTACTACCGATGTGGAAGTATTACGTCAAGCGCCAAACGATATGCGTTGGGTATTTGCCGCAACACCTATCATTGCTTGGCAATTGATAGGGGCTGCTTATTTTCAGGCGATTGGCAAATCATTTCCCGCACTATTGCTCACACTTACCCGACAAGGGTTTTTCTTTATTCCATTGATTATGATTTTGCCAAAATTTTATGGCGAGTTTGGTGTATGGATATCGTTTCCAATTTCAGATGTTTTGGCAACGATTGTAACAGCGTATTTTTTGAATCGTGAGATAAAGAAAAATTTGATTCCAAAGGACATTCAATCATAGAATATTCCTTATTTTTAGTAATTCATACCAAACTCATCCATTGTATGCGCATTTCTATCACAATTTTTGTTTTTTTTATTTGTTTTGGAATTCATTCAGAGAGCAAAGCACAAAATTTTAACGACGACCAATATAGTGCCTTGGAGTATCGTTTGATTGGACCGTTTCGGGGAGGACGGAGTGCAGCCGTCACAGGAGTTCCCAATCAACCCAATTTATATTATTTTGGAGCAACAGGAGGTGGCATTTGGAAAACCACAGATGGTGGACGTGCATGGAAAAATATTTCCGATGGGTTTTTTGGAGGTAGCATTGGTGCAATTTCGGTATCCAATAGCGACCCGAATGTTATTTATGTTGGTGGTGGGGAAAAAACCGTGAGGGGAAATGTGTCCTCTGGTTATGGCGTATGGAAAAGTGTCGATGCAGGTAAAACATGGACTGAAGCTGGACTTAAAAATTCACGTCATGTGCCTCGAATTGCAATTGACCCAACCAATCACGATATTGTTTTTGCAGGAGTATTGGGAAATATCTATAAACCAACGCAAGACAGAGGTATTTACAAAAGTATCGATGGCGGAAAAACTTGGAAAAAAACATTGTTTGCAAATGAAAATGCTGGTGTAGTCGATTTGTTGATTGACCCAACCAATCCTCGTATTTTGTACGCTTCTACATGGAATGTGCAACGTACGCCTTACAGTTTAAGTTCCGGAGGCGACGGTTCTGCACTTTGGAAAAGTATAGATAGAGGCGAGTCTTGGACTGTGATTTCCACAAAAAAGGGCTTTCCAAAAGGCACTTTGGGAATCATTGGGGTAACTGTTTCTCCAGTAAATAATCAACGTGTATGGGCAATGGTTGAAAATAAGGAAGATGGAGGGTTGTACCAAAGCGATGATGGTGGCGACACGTGGAATCTGGTTAACAGCGAACGAAGTTTGCGCCAACGGGCTTGGTATTACACAAGAGTTTATGCCGACACTAAAGATGTAAATACTGTGTATGTGTTGAACGTGAGCTATCATAAAAGTACCGATGGAGGGAAGACCTTTGATACCTACAATGCACCTCATGGCGACCATCACGATTTATGGATTGCACCCGAAAATCCTGACCGCATGATTATTGGTGATGATGGTGGCGCACAAATAACATATGATGGTGGCGAAACGTGGAGCACGTATCACAATCAGCCTACCTCACAATTCTATAGGGTTACGACAGACAATCACTTTCCATATCGCATTTATGCTGCACAACAAGATAATTCAACTCTTAGGATTTCGCATCGATCTGATGGCAATTCAATTTCAGAGGACGATTGGGAAGAAACTGCGGGAGGCGAATCGGCACATATTGCTGTTGATCCAGAAAATGATGACATTGTGTATGGTGGCAGTTACGATGGATTTTTAACAAGAGTGAACCACAAAACAGGAAGCGTGAGAGCCATCAATGTGTGGCCAGATAATCCAATGGGAGCAGGTGCCGAAGCAATGAAATACCGTTTTCAGTGGAATTTCCCAATTGTGTTTTCAAAACATAATCCAAACCGACTTTACACGTTTTCTCAACATGTGCATGTCACGGAAAATGAAGGCCAGTCATGGAAAGTGATCAGTCCAGATTTGACACGCAACGATTCACTAAAACTAAAATCTTCAGGTGGCCCAATCACACAGGACAATACCTCGGTTGAATATTACTGCACCATTTTTGCAGCACAAGAATCATCTTTAAAAGAAGGTTTGCTCTGGGTTGGAAGTGATGATGGACTCATCCACATTACCCAGAATGGTGGTCAAAGTTGGCAGAATGTGACCCCAAAAGGAATGCCTGAGTGGATGATGATCAACAGTGTAGAACCAAGTGCTTTTGATCCTGGTACATGCTATGTCGCGGGGACAAAATACAAAACTGGCGATTTTGCACCATATCTATATAAGACAACCGACTACGGGAAATCATGGACAAAAATTACAAAGGGCATCAGTCCAGAGCATTTTACAAGAGTGGTGCGTGAAGACCCAAAACAAAAAGGCTTGCTATATGCCGGCACAGAAACCGGGATGTACATTTCGTTTGACGATGGTAAAAACTGGAAACCCTTTCAATCTAATTTACCGATTGTTCCTATAACCGATTTAGCCATTAAAGACAATAACCTGATAGTTGCAACTCAAGGAAGAAGTCTTTGGATCATCGATGATTTATCTGTTATTCATCAACTTTATAATTCAAATTCTCCCGATAGCTATCGGGATTCTACTTCTAGACTATTCAAACCAAAAGACACATACCGAATGGATGGAGGAAGTCGGAAGGACAGTCAATCTACTGGCACCAATCATCCAAATGGGGTGATCACTTATTTCAATTTAAAGGATTACGATGAAAAGAAGGATACTATTTCCTTAACCTATTTTGACAGGAAAGGCGATACGATAAAAACGATTACAACGGCAAACAAAAAGGAACATAAACTAGAAGTCAAAAAGGGAATGAACCAATATGTTTGGGACATGACCTACGAAGGTGCCGAAAAATTGGATGGGATGATATTGTGGTGGGCAAGTTTGGATGGACCACAAGCCATTCCTGGGGAATATGTAGTAAGTCTTAAAGTCAATGATGACGTAAAAAAGCAATCGTTTAATATTGTTGCCGACCCTAGATCCGAGAGTTCCCAAAGGGATATGGAAAATCAGTTTCAGTTCATTAAAGATGTAAATAAGACAATGGACGAGGCGCACAAGTCTATCAAAAAAATCAGAAATATTAGGGAACAGTTGACCGCATTTGAAACGCAATATAAGGACAATGAAGACGTGAAAGACCTTCTTGAAAAATCAAAAACCCTCAAAAAAGAATTCACGAAAATTGAAGAAGCACTTTATCAAACCAAGAATAGAAGCGGACAAGACCCACTGAATTTTCCAATTAAATTAACAAATAAGTTAGGACATTTAAATAGTTTGGTTGGAATGGGTGATTTTGCACCAACCGAACAGGATATTGCCGTAAAAGAGGAATTAACCGTAAAAATAAAAATTGAATTGGATGCTTTCAATAAATTGATGAGTGACGAAATAACCACATTCAACACGGCATTCAATTCTAAAAATTTAAATTATTTGTTTGTTGAAGATTGATGGAATTCTACAACTACATAAAATCCCTACACCTCATTTTTGTGATTACTTGGTTTGCGGGCTTGTTCTACATTCCACGATTGTTTGTTTATCAAATTGAAGCGTTTCATAAATCTTCCCCTGAAAAGGAAATTCTGGGCAAACAGCTAAAACTGATGGCAAAGCGCTTATGGAACATCATCACTTGGCCTTCGGCAGTTTTAGCGATAATCTTCGCAATTTGGTTGATTATTTTAATCCCTTCTTGGTTACAACAAAGCTGGATGCACGTTAAGTTGATGTTTGTAGTTTTGCTTATCATTTATCATTTAAAAACCCATCAATTCTACATGCAATTGCAACGTGATGAAGTCAAAAAAACATCTAATTTTATGCGTTTGTGGAATGAAGGCGCTACATTCATACTCTTTTCTGTAGTGTTTTTGGCCATTTTAAAAAACGCAATCAATTGGATATTTGGTGTCGTTGCGATTCTTGTACTTGGAATTTTATTGACCGTGGGTTATAAAATCTATAAAAATATCAGAGCCAAAAACCCAGACGCATAAATGAGTTGGCGTGATTATTGTTATATTTAGCCAATTGTACTCCTTAATGAAATCAAGAAAGCTTTCCTTACGTGTTCGTATTTTCATTGCCATGATTCTCTTGGTTCTGATTGCCTCAATACTGATTGCCGGAGTTACCATTTATCAATATAATGAAGAGGCACACGATTATCATAAAGAGCGATTGGAACGCAAGGAAGATAACATCCGTCGCAACATTGATTTTGTCATAAGGGAGACTACCTATCCAGTAACGACCGAAAAAATTCCGCTCATTTTTAAGGAAGAAATTCATAAACTTGCCGATATCCATCAACTCCGTGTGAACTTATTTGATCTGGACGGTGGATTTTTGATTTCGTCAAAAGCAAATATCGAAGGGGACACGCTTCCCAAATGTTTGAGTTCGGAAATTCTCAACGCCATTTCCAACACAGGATCGCATAGATTTGTTCAGCAAACCATAAAAAATGAGGAAACCTTCCGCTCTTCTTATACTTATATTACGGACGGAAAATTCAAACCCATTGCAATCTTGAACCTACCCTACGTAGAGAACGATGAATTTCTTCAAAAGGAGTTGAACGAATTTTTAACACGGTTGGGATATGCCTACATTGTGATGCTTGTCATTGCTGTGATTCTGGCTTTTTTACTTTCTAAATACATTACCAAATCCCTAAAAACCATCAGTGATAAGATCAATGCCACTCGGCTTGAAAAACGCAACAAGAGGATTGATATTGATTCATCAAGCGAGGAAATTGCAACATTGGTTGATTCATACAACAGCATGATCGATGAACTTGAAGAAAGTGCCGTAAAACTGGCAACTTCCGAAAGGGAACAAGCTTGGAGGGAAATGGCAAAACAGGTTGCTCATGAAATCAAGAATCCCTTGACACCAATGCGATTGAGCGTACAGAGTTTTCAGAGAAAGTTTGATCCTGAAGACCCCACCATTCATCAAAAAGTAGATGAATATACTAAAACATTGATCCAGCAAATAGATACAATGAGCTCAATTGCTTCGGCTTTTTCTAATTTTGCAAAGATGCCGGCACAGCAAAATGAAACTTTGAATGTTGTGAATGTGGTCAAACTGGCACTTGATATTTTTAGTGAAGATTACATTTTTTTCACGGCAGAAGAAGAAATAATCATTGCAAAGTTTGATAGAACCCAATTGATACGCGTGGTAACCAATTTGGTCAAAAACGCCATTCAGGCCATTTCAGATGACAGAGATCCAAAGATTATGGTCAGTGTGGTTGCTGAGAATGATTATGTCACTATCTGTGTCATGGACAATGGTAATGGAATTTCCGAAGAAAACGGTACGAAAATATTTGAACCAAAATTTACCACCAAGAGCAGTGGAATGGGTCTTGGCCTTGCCATGGTTAAAAATATTGTGGAAACTTATAACGGAAGTATTACCTTTACATCTGAAGAAGGAAAAGGAACAACTTTTAAGGTCACTTTTCCTAAAGAATAATCCAATTCCTGCGAATCCCAATAACTATTGGGAAGGAAACTTATCTATTTATTATGCCTTACCAAAACATCCTAACCCAAACCGTTGACGGAATAACACTTATTACCATCAATCGTCCCACCAAACTCAATGCGTTAAACAAAACAACCATTCAAGAATTGCATGATGTTTTTGAAGCCGCAAATAAAGACAAGTATACAAAAGTGATTATACTGACCGGTAGCGGTGAAAAAGCTTTTGTGGCAGGTGCAGACATTAGCGAATTTGCTCATTTTGATGTAGAAGATGGCGGCAAATTAGCTGCGATAGGACAAGAATTGCTATTTGATTATGTGGAAAATCTTTCCACACCTGTCATTGCAGCCGTCAATGGTTTTGCGCTTGGAGGTGGTTTGGAATTGGCAATGGCGTGTCATTTTAGAGTGGCGAGCGACACTGCAAAAATGGGACTTCCAGAAACCTCTTTGGGCGTTATTCCGGGATATGGAGGCACACAACGCTTACCACAATTGGTAGGTAAAGGAAGAGCGATGGAAATGGTAATGACAGCCGGAATGATTGACGCCAATACAGCCAAAGAATATGGTCTTGTGAACCATATAACAGCTCCAGAGGAATTATTGCCCTTTTGTGAAAAAATAGCAGATAAAATCATGAGAAATTCTACTGTCGCCATAAAAGCGGCCATAAAAGCAATCAATGCCAATTATAAAGACGGCGTTGATGGTTTTAAGGTTGAAATCAAACAATTCGGGAAGTGTTTTGGTACTGAAGATTTTACGGAAGGCACGACTGCTTTTTTGGAAAAACGTAAGGCAGAATTTCCAGGCAAATAAATCAGTCATTTATTTTTAAAACAAATCCTCTATTATGAACATTTTCAATTTTTATTGAGGAATCGTTGTTAAGGTATTTACGTAAATGTGTTATAAATACATTAAGGCTCTTCTTATTAAAATAATCGTTTTTCCCCCACAGACTGGTTAAAATATCTTTATGACTACATAATGTGTTTTTATGAATTACTAAATGTTGCAATAATTGGGATTCTCTGTTAGTTAATGCATATTTTATATCGTTGTATGCCAATTCTTGACTTAGCACATTAAATATATAATTACCAATTTTATAAGTTTCCTTTTCTTTTTCAATTTGATTTGGATTTTCTAATCTCGTTAGAAGTGATTTAATTCTTACAACCAGCTCTTCTTCATCAATGGGCTTTTTTAGGTAATCTATCGCTCCAATGGAAAATCCTTTTAAAACATCAACTTTTAAGGATCTTGCTGTTAAAAAAATAAAAGGAAGATCTGGGTGCAGGTGTTTAATTTTTCGCGCTAATTCAAAGCCATCCACATCAGGTAACATGATATCTAAAATTGCCAAATCATAAAAGTGTTGTTCTAACATTTTTAAACAATCAGAGCCAGTTTTTGACCAAAATATCTCAAAGCCATTCATTTTAAGATATTCTGAAAGTAAGTAACCCAATGCCGGATCGTCCTCAATCAGGATTATTTTCTTTTTAGTTGTTTCCATTTATTAATGGTATGTATATGGTTACTATTGTGCCTTTTCCTAATGTACTGTCAATTTTCACACTTCCTCTGTGTCTTTTAAGAACTTCTTTTACATAACTTAAACCAAGACCATAGCCTTTAACCTTATATAAATCACCATTGGTAACCCTATAGTATTTTTTGAATATAAGTTGTTTCTCCTTTTTATTAATACCTATACCATTATCTGAAATACTGATAAATAATTTTCTCTTTTGTATTGAGGCATCTAGTTCTATAATTGGATTTTCTGAATATTTTTGGGCATTGTCCAGAATATTACTGATCACATTTTCTAAATGATTTACCTCTGCCTTAATAAGATAATTGCCTTCTTTTATTTCATATTTAAATTGTATAGGTTCAAGTTTTGAAAGCATTTCATAATTTTCACAAATCCGTATAAGATGCGGTTTAAAGTCAACTACTTTTAAATGAAATAATTTGTCTTTAAATTCAAGTTTTCCTAATTCCAAAACAGTATCGATAAGTTGATTTAAACGATCAGTTTGTTGTTTAATGATTTGTAAGATAGGTTTTTTTGAAACCTCTGATCCTCCTTCAAGAAGTTTAGTAGCAAGACCAATGGAAAACACAGGTGTTTTGAGTTCATGGGTAAGATTATTGATAAATGCATTGGTCGTGGTAATAATTTGTCTTTGCCAATAAACAGATTTTAAAACCCAAACAAAAATTACAATAATGACCAACATAAATAGCAAACTCGGTATTGTGAGTCCGTTTAATTGAAATAAAAAATAGGTGTTAAGGTCTTTAAACTGTAATTCTAATATAGTATTTCTACCCACTAATAAAGGTAGGTAGCCATCTAGTTCGATGGGGAATGTTACTACGGTCGTATTTTTATTAAAAACGTGTTGGGATTTTAGAGAAAAAACACTGTCTCTAGTGAATAATCTATATGAAAAATCAGCATTTATGCCATGTAGAGATAATCGATCATTGATAAACTCATTAAGAAAATGTTTTGAAGCCCCTTTAATACTATCCAAGCTTAAATCAAAATAAGATTCATCATTTGTGATTGCTTGTCCAATCAAAAACGTGAGTTCATTTTCTGAAGCTAAATCTCTTTTAATTGTTTGACCTGCAGCACCTATATTTTTATTGAACTGAACTTTAGCTAAATTAAGTCCAATTTTAAGGTACTTATATTGAATAATAAATAGCCCAACAATTGCTATAATAAAAACGGCTATATATAATGTTTTTCTATTCAAAATATGCTACTATATTACTAAAAAATCGCTTTAAAAATCGATATTAACTTATTATTAATCTTTTTAACTTCTGGTTATCTCACAATTGAAGTATATATCAATATTTTAGCGTGTGTTTATTGAAATGTCCACTAAAAAAAATTAAATTATGCAAACACACCTTTATTCACTTATAATGTTTTTGTTGTTTATTTCTACAACAAATAATTTAAATGCACAAGGGTGTGTTGCAATACGACATTTTTCTTGTAGTGTTGGGAACAATCTAGAAAACAATTTACTTAATGCTAATGATTTTCAGGCCGGAATGAGTTATAGATATTTTAAATCATTTAGGCATTTTAAAGGGAGTTGAGTCTCGCTAATTTAACTCTTTAAATTACCAAAAGAAACGTTATCAGTGTTCCATGTTTTTGCCATTTTCTACATTTTGTAGCCATCGATCCACCTTTCAGATGATATCTTTATAATCTGAATTTTTCTTTCAGAAAATAACTTAATTCATCAAATGGACCCAAATCCTACCATTAAAGGCCGAGGCGCACAAATCAACGTACCTAATAGATTCTTCGAATTGAGCCACGAAATGCGCGATGATTTTCTTGAATATTGTTCAAAGGAAGGTGAAGAAGCTGATAAGAACAAAACACTGTATCTTGAAGTATTCCCAAAAACCATAGTCAACAAAGTGGAAAGTCCCGATGTTGGGATGGGCTATTCCATGAATATGTACCAAGGCTGTGAGCATGGATGTATTTATTGTTATGCAAGAAGCAGCCACGAATATTGGGGCTACAGTGCCGGCCTCGATTTTGAACGAAGGATTTTAATCAAAAAAGAGGCACCAAAATTACTAGAAGAATTACTGAAAAAGAAAAGTTGGGAAGCCTATCCAATTGTTATGTCAGGAAATACGGATTGTTACCAACCAGCAGAAAAGAAGTTTGAACTTACCCGACAATGTTTGGAACTATTCTTAAAATACAAACATCCAGTCGGTATAATCACCAAAAACGCTTTGATTCTTCGAGATTTGGAATTGCTAAAAGATCTTGCAAAAGACAATCTTATTAGTGTGAATATTTCTATAACATCACTCTCAGAAGATACACGTCGCGTTTTAGAACCTCGCACAGCAACGATAAAAAAAAGGTTGGAAACCGTTAAAATTCTTTCCGATAACGGAATTCCCGTAAACGTTATGATTGCACCGATAATTCCCTCGATTAACAGTCACGAAATACTTCCATTGGCGAAAATCGTTTCTGAACTTGGTGCTTTGTCAATTGGTCACACAATAATCAGATTAAATGGGGCCATTGGGGAAATTTTCACCGATTGGATAAAGAAAACAATGCCTGATAGAGCGGATAGAGTCCTGCACCAAATAGAAAATTGTCATGGAGGAAATCTAAACGATTCAAGGTTTGGGACAAGAATGCGGGGCGAAGGCGAAATCGCGAAGCAAATAAACGATGTAGTGAAACTGGCAAGATTGAAATATTTTAAAGGCAAGTGTATGCCAAATTTAAATTGTTCACTCCACGAACCATACAAAGATGGTCAGATGAAATTCTTTTAATAAAAAAAAGGAGACTTATCAAAGTCTTCCTTTTTTCAAATTCACCTAAAACAATGGGTCATGCAACTATTTTTCAGATGGTAAAAATTTGGGTAAATTCCCGACCCTGGGTTTTCATTACAATTTTGTAGGTGCCTTTTTTGTCCTTATCCAATGAATAGATGCGTTCTATGATCTTGGTGTCTTCAACCTTTTCAGAAAATATTTTGCTATATCCTTGAAAATCATTTCCATCATAATAAATCTCAATGTTCAAGGGCATCAGATCAAATGACAATCTGGATAAAAACAATTTATTGGATTCGTTTCTGACATGGGGTTTGAAAATTACTACTTCCTTTTCTTTGGCAAATTCCACTTTATTGTATGCTACCATAAAAGGAATGATTTGAATTTCCAGATCTTTTTCCAATTCAAAAAAGTATTTGCCATCTGGCAATGAAGTCAAATCAAATTCTTTTCGATAATCACCAGTTTTGGCAATGGCTTCTTTATAAAGTATGGTTCCGTTGATGCTCTTGATTATCAATCGTTGTCCCTCTCTCACATTATTGAAAGTGAGTATTGTGGTGCGTATGCCTTCATTTTTTGGATCGGAAGGCATTAGATTTGCATAACTCGTAATCACCCCTAACATTGCGATGACTACTAGACTGTTTTTAATTGTTGTTTTCATGATTTGGTTTTTTTTTAAAGTTCACAAGACAAATGTAGGTGGCATCTTGAGTAAAAAAAACATCATGGTTATCCAATTTATGTGTATAATTAACCACTGAATAATTTATTTCATGAGATATAGTTAATATAGCATATAAAGTTGTTAAATTTGAATATATTTACTTAGTATATATATACTAATTTTGGTCAAAATCATCCACCCATGGTTCAGATAAAGCCAGCCTTTGAAAAGGTAAGCACAAGTTTTGGGAGTTCGTTGTTGGTTAAGAAGCATACTGAAGCTGAAACTAAAAAAAAGAACAAGGCATTCTGGCATTTCCATCCAGAGATTGAATTGATTTACGTCAATAAAGGTCAAGGTAAAAGGCACATTGGCAATCATTTGTCCTATTTTAACAACAGTCAGTTGATTTTGTTGGGCTCCAATCTGCCACACAATGGATTTACCGATAGACTCACCAGTAATGGCAGTGAAACCTTAATACAGTTTAAGCCTGATTTTTTAGGCGATAAATTTTTTGAAACCCCGGAAACACATGACATTGTTCAACTTTTTGAAAGAGGTAAAAAAGGAATTCTATTTAAACCCGACACCAAAAAAACGGTTGGTCCCAAAATCGAAAATCTGATTAATTACAATGGCTTTGAGAGGGTCATAAAGTTGTTGGAAATCCTGAATGATTTGGCAGGATCGGAAGATTACATTTTACTTAATGCCGACGGTTATGCTTTCGAGACGAAACTTCAAGACAGTACCAAAATTGATATTATCTACAAACACATCAACAATAATTTCAAGGCACACATTAGTTTGGATGAAATTGCAGATAAAGTCAGTATGACGGTACCTGCCTTTTGCCGATACTTTAAAAAAGCAACAGGTAAGACATTTACAAAACTAGTTAATGAATACCGCGTGGTACACGCGACCAAATTGCTTTCTGAAAGTCAGATGACAATCACCGATGTTTGTTTTGAGTGCGGATTTAATAATTTCTCACACTTCAATAAACTATTTAACGAGTTTACTGGAAAAAGTGCCTCCTCTTATAGAAATACCATGAAACAAATGATGCATTGATTTACTTTTTACCATCCCATTCATCATAAAATTGCATAAGATATAGTTCCATGAACTGATGCCGTTTTTCAGCGATCCGCTTTCCGGTTTTGGTGTTCATTTTATCTTTTAACAGCAACAATTTCTCATAAAAATGATTGATTGTGGGCGCCGTTGAGGCTTTATATACGGCTTTGCTCATGTTGAGATTGGGCTTGATGTTGGGATCAAATAAAATCCTGTTTTTATAGCCTCCATAATTGAACGCTCGTGCGATGCCAATAGCGCCAAGTGCATCCAATCTATCGGCATCCTGTATGACGTCCAATTCCAACGACCTGAATTTCTGGGCTTCATTACCTCCTTTAAAGGAAATATTTTCGATGATATCTACCACATGTTCTATAATGGCGGAATCCACGTTCAGGCTCACTAAAAATTTGCGGGCAATATGCGGGCCAAGGGATTCATCTCCTTTGTGAAATTTACTATCGGCAATATCATGTAATAAAGCTCCTAATTGTACAATAAACAAATTGACATGCTCATGTTTGGCAATAAGTAACGCATTTTTATAAACACGTTCAATATGAAACCAATCGTGACCACCTTCGGCGTTTTTTAACTGTGCTTTTACAAAAGCAATGGTTTTGATAATTTGTTCTTCTTGAGATGTCATAGTATAAAAATAAAAATCCCCCTCAATTACGAGGGGAATTATAATGATGAAATGTGTTTTTCTATTTCAAAATCGCAGGCTCAACCCACTTAAATTGATAACTGTTTTCAGGTATCTTCATACGTTCTGCCAAGCGTTTCATGCGGTCTGGAAGTTTCATCAAATAGTCACGTGCTTTTTCCGCTTCATCAGAAAGATTAGTTATGTTTCCAATCTCCCAACGATTGACCAACTTTTCTAAAATATCCACATAATCAGCAGAGGTGTAAACACCAATGCGTTGGGCTGTATTTGAAAATTCTTCAAACGCTGTACCTATTTTGTCGCCAGATTCTCTTAAGAAATGTGCAGGCATCGTAATTTTTTGCTTCATCATGTTTTGAAAAGCCAGCATCATTTGATTTGGATCTACAGCAAAAATTCTCTCCACAAATTCTGCATAGGCATGATGGTGGCGCATCTCATCACCAGAGATGATATTGCACATTTTAAAGAGTTGCTTGTTGCCGTTATCTTTTGCCATTTTTGCAACACGGTTGTGTGAAACGTAAGTTGCCAATTCCTGAAAACTGGTGTAAATAAAGTTTTTGTAAGGATCTCTACCGGTACCGATATCAAATCCATCTGCAATAAGATGCTGTGTGGTTTTTTCAATTTCCTTCATGTTCACACGTCCCGATAAATATAAATATTTATTGAGAACATCTCCATGTCGGTTTTCTTCTGCTGTCCAATGCCTTACCCATTTTCCCCAAGAATTTGTCTCAACTTGGTCCACACCTTCAACGTCCATCAACCAAGACTCATACGTTGGCAAGGCTTCTTCTGTAATCATATCACCAACCAAAACAACCCAAAAATCATAAGGCAGTTCTTTGGCAAGCTCACGGATCTCGTCGACTTCATCAAAAAAGCTATCACCTTCCGAATTTGGCAAAAAATCGGTAGGTTGCCAAATTTTATCAACCGGAATGAGGTATTTTTCTATGAGCGAATCAACATCTTTTTCCAGATGTTGCATCACTTCCAATCGTATGTTTTTTAACGACATAGGCTTTTTTTTATGGGTGAATGTGTGAAGAAATAGTCTTTTCAACAACACGGATCAATTCATTTTTATCTGCAAATGTAGCAATTTTGAGAGGTTGGTGCACCGTGAACTTTAGATGATTTCCTATACCCATGGGAAATTTACCATATCTTAACATTTTCCAGGAATTGTTGATGCTGATAGGGACAATGGTTCCGCTTGGCACTTTTTTTATCAGAATTTCCAAGCCTTTGGTTTGAAAAGGCTTTGGAATCCCAGTTTTACTTCGAGTACCTTCAGGAAAAATCACTGCTGCATGCTTGGATTCTTCAATATAGTCACCAAATTTCATAATCGCGGGTAACGCTTGTCGGGGATTTTTTCGATCTATCAATACCGAACCTCCATGACGCAAATTGTATGAGACACTGGGAAACCCTTTACCCAATTCCTTTTTAGCGATAAATTTTGGATGGTGTTTGCGCATATGCCACATGATCGGAGAAATGTCATACATACTTTGATGGTTGGCTACAATAATCAACGGCTGATCGGTACCAATGTCAAAAGGATTCGTGAA
>JBGTDZ010000024.1:0-17100 GCA_041748055.1 Aquaticitalea sp. | reverse complement strand
ACATAGAAATTGCCGCCTTCCTAACCGCGACAATTGCCTGGGGAAATCGCAAAAGTATTATCAACAATGCAAAAAGCATGATGCAATTATTAGATAATGCACCTTATGAGTTTGTTATCCATCATACAGAAAAAGATTTGGAAGCTTTAATTCCGTTTGTCCATAGAACTTTCAATGGGGAAGATTTCATACAGTTCATTCAAAGTTTAAAACATATTTATAGGAACCATAATGGGCTGGAATCAGTGTTTGCCAAACATGCTGAAACTTTCTCTACACAAAAGGCAATTCATCAATTTAAAAAAACTTTTTTCGAGATTGATTATTTACCTCGCACGCACAAACATGTGAGTGACCCATTGAAAAATTCGGCCGCGAAACGCATCAACATGTTTTTAAGGTGGATGGTGCGCAGCGATGCCATTGGCGTCGATTTTGGGATTTGGGAAAGCCTCTCGCCTGCTCAGCTCTCATGTCCTTTGGATGTACATTCGGGAAATGTGGCACGAAAATTAGGCTTGCTAAAACGAAAACAAAACGATGCTAAGGCCTTGTCCGAACTAGATGTCGCTCTTAGGTACCTTGACAAAGAAGACCCTGTCAAATATGATTTTGCGCTTTTTGGATTGGGTGTTTTTGAAAAATTTTGATTATTTAACTAATATGAAGCACTATGTTTTTTAATCGGCTGGCAAGCAGCTTCAGAAAGTGAATAATTTCATAAAAAACGATACGAGAAAGTTGATAGAAAAACAAAAAACGACTGACGAGCCATGGCTCATCAATCGTTTTTTGTTAAACTTAAATTATTTGTTCAACCACGCTTTCCGAGTAGTGATTTGAGTCGCAGTTGCATTTTCATCTTCAATCAAACTATCGCTGGTAGTATACGCTTGTTCCAATTTTCCATTGAAAACCATTTCTTTACCTTTACGCTCAATTTTAATTTCGTAGTCTTGTCCAGGTTGCCATTGATACATTCCTCCTATCAACACTTGTGCATTTTGAAGTGTCAACGCCGTACCTCCAACTTCTTTGATAACGTCTCCAGGTAAAATGCCTTGACTCGTCCAAAAACTATTTTCAGTAACGCCTTCAGAGAAAGACAGGGTCATAGTTTCGCGGTCTCCATCAAAAATAAATCCAGATCCATTCTGGATGAATGTGGTTTCAACCCTGGCCTCGCCCAATTTTAAGCCTACTTTCTTGAAGAAAGCATTATAATCAATAGGAGTTGTACCTTCTACATGCGTTTTAAAAAACTCTGCTACGGAAGGATAAGTCATTGAAGCAATTTCCTTGATTAAATCATCATCGTTAAAAGGCTTGTTGATACCGTATTTATTGGACAATTCTTTCATCAATGACAACATACTTCGTTGACCATTACTTTCCTCTCTCATAAGGATATCTATGCACATTCCAATCAAGGCACCTTTTGAATACACATTGATATAATTGTCCGCGTAAGGTTTATCCAAAATATTCTCACTCATTGTAGCGAAGCTCATCGAGTCATCAAAAAATTTGGAGGTTGCAATTTTCTCCATAATTTGACTATAAAATTCATCTGATGTTACCAAACCTTCATAAACTTGGAAGTGCTGGGCAAAATATTCCGTCACACCTTCATACATCCATAAATGTTTTGAAAAAGTCGGATTGATATAATCGAAATAATGAACATCTTCAGAATGTACTGATAATGGCGTAACGATGTGGAAAAATTCATGGGATACAACATCAATCATAGCATCTTCTAATGCCTCCAATGGCATCGCTTCCTGTAAAACCACAACGGTTGCTTTGTGATGTTCAAGTGCGCCAAATCCTTTTGGGGCAGTTTCGCTTTCATCTGCCAAGTAAAGAAATATATCATATCGAGGCGTTGCGTTGACAGCGCCCAAATAAGCTTTCTGTGCTGTCATCATTTTTGACATCGATTCTTTTAGGCTTTGTGCGGTGTAAACATTCTTTGGTGAGTACACACTCAATACAATTTTAATATCTCCTACCATAAATTCTTCCATTGAGAATTTACCATACATCATTGGATTATCGGTAATATCGAAATATCTTGGTGCCAAATAACTATGAGTAATTGCTGTGCCATCAGAGCTGGATTTTGTTCCCGTCGATTGCAAAGCCGAGCTATGCACAAATGTCGCAGGAGCCGTTACGTCAAGCGTATATTGAGCATTTTTCAATGTATCAAAAAAACCAATGAAACCATGAAGATTTAATAAATAATTACTTGGCTCAAAGTTAGTTCCTGCAGGTGAAAAAGGCATGTCGCCTCCAATACCCCCTTCTATTTCTTGATCGAAAGTGTCATTGGCATTGTAAACAATTTTATCCAGTTCTTTTGCATTGGAAATAACCCAAGTATTGTCATCAGATTTAGTAAAGGTCAATTCCTTTCCGTTATAATCCAAAGCTCTAAAATCATCGATAAAACGACCAAAACTGCTCACGCTATACGTTCCCTGCACTACTTTTGGAAGGTGATAAGTTACGGTTTCTTCAGTAAAACGCCCAGGATTGATCATTACTGGAAGTTTGTCGTCCTTGACTTTAGTGATGTCTATGGAAGTTATAATTGGATTTTGTGATGCTAAATCGTTACTCACATTGGATGTTGAACCACAACCCAACAACATGGAACCAATCAATGCAATACCTAGAATATGCTTCATTGAAAATTTGTTTTCAGTTTCCACGGAAGTGGAAATCTCATTAATTTATTTTTTTAATAAGTCACGCAAATCTACAATTCTGTTACAATTATAAACGTGAACATTTTGTTAAAAGATAAATTCATCTTTTGATAATGCACGAACCGTGAATTAGCCTTCTAGCATCTTTTAAAAATACAGAGATTTTTTTTCCAACTTGCTTGGATTCATTATCGACCAATCGCTATCACGAATATTATTATTTGGCCTTTTGATTTTACAACAATATTAGGAATTGTAATCAGTGTTTTAAATTTTACACAATCATTCGTGTATAATTGGCTAACATTTCACACTATTATGTCATTGGTCTCTAACTTGTGCAATTGTGAGATAATAAAAGTTAAATTTCCCCAAAACCATCGTCCCTAATCTTTCAGCATTTTCTATATTTGGTTGCTCAATAAATTCAGACCTAGGAATGCAATTCAAACATCCAGAACTTCTTTATGCCTTATTGCTACTTGTCATTCCCATAATTGTTCATTTATTCCAGTTGCGGCGATTTCAAAAGGTGGAGTTTACCAATGTGCAATTTCTTAAGAACATTGCTTTGCAGACGAGAAAAAGCTCAGAACTTAAAAAATGGCTGACGCTGCTCACACGCTTATTATTGTTGGCTTGTGTCATCATTGCCTTTGCGCAGCCTTATATTGCAGACTCAGAGAGCTTTAATACAAAGAGTGAAACCGTTATTTACTTGGATAATTCCTACAGTATGCAAGCTAAAAGCAATAATGGAACCCTTTTAAACAAAGCAGTTCAGGATATTATTGGGAATGTAGCTGAGAACGAGCAAATGACACTTTTTACCAATAATGACACCTATATCAATACAACCATCAATGCCATTAAAAGTGACTTGATCCAGATTAAGCATTCACCTAATCAATTGACTTATGAAGCTGCAATTTTAAAAGGAAAGAAAGCATTCTCAAAAGACAGGAATTCTATTAAGAATTTGGTTATGATTTCCGATTTTCAGCAGAAAAACAACCCATTCTCAATTGAAAAGGATAGCACAGTCAATGTGAGATTGGTACAATTAAAACCAGAAAACCTGAACAATGTTGCCATTGACACTGCATACATATCCAATTTGGACATTAAAACCCTTGAATTGACGGTAGTTTTGAATTTTCAGGGCGATGGCATTGCATCCCTTCCTGTTTCTCTTTACAGAAATGATGATTTGGTGGCCAAAAGTTCGGTATCATTAAAAGACAAAGATGAAACTATTTTCACAATTCCATTGGATGCAGCTTTCAATGGTAAAATAATCATTGAGGACGTGAACCTTCAATATGATAATATTTTGTACTTTAACATCAATAAACGGGACAACATTAAAGTACTTTCCATCAATGAAACTGATGATTTATTCCTGAAAAAAGTCTATACGGACGATGAATTTGATTATACCTCTTTCAAATTCAGTGAACTCAATTACAACATACTTGAAGAACAGAACCTCATTATTTTAAATGAACTCAAAGAAATCCCAAATTCCTTATCAACAGCCTTTAAACCCTTTACCGAGAATGGTGGTTATATTTTGATTATTCCTTCAAATGATGCGAACTTAAATTCTTACAATCAATTGCTTACAAACTATTTATTACCACATTTCAATTCCCAGAATTCCTCCGAACTGAAAATCACTAGCATCAACTTTTCGCACCCATTGCTTGCCAATGTATTTGATAAAAAGGTGAGCAATTTTCAATATCCGAAAGTGAATACATATTATCCTTTCGGAGGCTCTGGAGGTTCAAGTGTTTTGAATTATGAAGATGGTACTCCGTTTTTATTGGCATCCAATCCTGCCTATGCATTTTCTGCAGCTTTAAATGAGGAAAATTCCAATTTTAAAAATTCACCTTTAATAGTGCCTGTGCTATATAACATTGGGAAACAAAGTTTAAAGATTCCACAACTCTATTATACCACATGTCAAGAAAACACCATAGACATAAGCACTAAATTGCAACAGGATCAAATTTTGACATTGGACATTGATGATACTTCCATTGTTCCGCTACAACAGACCTACACCAATAAAGTAGAACTAAAAACCAATGAATATCCTGATGTCGCAGGAATTTTTTCAGTGAACAATAAAGAAACGGTACTGCAACATCTTAGCTACAATTACAACAGGAACGAAAGTGATTTAAATTATATGAATCTTTCTGCTTTTGATTCCGTGGTCAGCGAATCCTCCATCGCTTCCGCCATAGATGAGATAAAAAGTGCATCGAATGTGAACGAGCTATGGAAATGGTTTGTTATTTTTGCATTAGCTTTTTTAATCATTGAAATGCTCATCTTAAAATTCTTTAAATGAACGTACTCATAAAATCTGCGACCATTGTTGACCCAAAAAGCGATTTCCACAACCAAACCCATGACATTTTAATTGAAAAAGGAACAATTTCCCAAATAGGGAAGCAGATTGAAAACCCAAAAAATTACAAAGAAATTGCGTTAGAACAACTACATGTTTCTCAAGGCTGGTTTGATAGCAGCGTCAGTTTTGGTGAGCCAGGTTATGAAGAGCGGGAAACCATTGAGAACGGAATTAGAACCGCCGCATTGTCCGGGTTTACCGCGGTGGCAGTGAATTGCAATACCAATCCTGTGGTGGATAGTTATGCCGATATTTCCTTTTTAAAAGGAAAAGCAAACGGAAGTGCCGTAAAATTATACCCTATCGGTGCGTTGACAAAGGAAAGCAAAGGTGAGGATTTGGCGGAACTATTCGATATGAAAAATGCTGGAGCTATTGCCTTTTATGATTACCAAAAACCAATTGGCCACCCAAACCTGATGAAAATAGCATTGCAATATGCGAGTAATTTTGACGGGTTGGTCTTATCTTTTCCGCAGGAATCAAAAATATCAGGACTTGGCGTTATGAACGAAAATGTCACCAGTACGTCCCTTGGCTTAAAAGGCAACCCTACCTTAGCTGAAGAATTACAGATTGTACGGGATTTGTTTTTACTTGAATATACAGGAGGAAAGTTGCATTTTCCAACCATTTCCTCAGCTAAATCAGTGGAATTGGTTCGCAATGCAAAAAAACAGAATTTGGATGTGAGTTGTAGTGTCGCCATCCACAATTTAGTACTGACAGACACCGAATTGAACTCTTTCAATACCCATTACAAAGTAACACCACCATTACGTACACAATCTGATTGCAATGCACTAATTGAAGGTTTGAAGGATGGCACAGTTGATATGGTTACAAGCGACCACAACCCTATAGACATCGAACATAAAAAAGTAGAATTTGACCACGCCAAATACGGAACGATTGGACTTGAAAGTGCTTTTGGAGTATTGAATACACTCTTTACCATTAAAAAAACGATTGAATTACTTACGAAAGGCAAAGAACGTTTTGGTTTGGAACCGAATTCAATAAAAATAGGAAACAAAGCCGAATTGAGTTTATTCAACCCAAATGGAGACTTTATCTTTTCGAAAAAGGACATCAAATCTAGCTCAAAAAACGCCATTTTTGAAGGTCATAAACTAATGGGAAAGGTTTATGGAATCATTTCAAATAATCAATTGTTACTGAACCAATGAACCAACAAACCATAGAAGAAGGTAAGACTTTGGCGATAGTGAGTTATTTGACCCTCATTGGAACGCTGATTGCCTTTTTTATGAATCAAGATAAAAAAAATGAATTTGCTGCATTCCATACAAGACAAGCACTAGGATTATGGCTCCTTCAAATGATATTGGGATATGTAGTCAGCGGGTTTGATAGTTGGAATATTACTGCCGCATTTTGGATTGGTATTGGTGTATTGCTGTTCTATGGCGTGTTTACTGCAATCTCAGGCAAGGCACAACCTATTCCTATATTGGGAGATTTTTTCCAAAGAATTTTTGCTTCATTAGGCCGATAACATGAGTGACTTATCTATATACCATTTAACCAGAGCATCCTCATTAAAAGAAAATGCTCCTCTGCTGATCATGCTTCATGGATATGGAAGTGATGAAAATGATTTGTTTTCATTTGCATCGGAATTGCCAAAGGAATTGTTTATCATTTCAGTTAGGGCACCTTATCCAATGCAGCCTTATGGAAATGCTTGGTATGCCATCAATTTTGATGCTGAAATGAATAAATGGAATGACAATGTACAAGCAAAAAAGTCACGAAATCTGATTGCCAACTTCATTGATGAAGCCTGTACAACCTATCCTGTGGATAAAAACAATGTCACGCTACTCGGTTTTAGCCAAGGCACCATTTTAAGTTATGCCGTGGCTCTTTCCTTTCCTGAAAAAGTCAAAAACATTATTGCTCTGAGCGGATACATAAATGAAGATATTCTATCTGAAGATTTAAACCGAAAAGATTATTCGCAACTCGATTTTTATTGTTCCCACGGAAGTGTAGATCAAGTAATTCCTGTTGACTGGGCAAGAAAGGCTCCGAAATTTTTGGAACATTTGAGCATCAAACACAAGTATTCTGAATTTCCTGTAGGACATGGTGTAGCACCACAAAATTTCTTTGAATTAAGGACTTGGCTGGAAAATAGATTAAAGATAACGGGGTCTTAGATAAAAAATGAAAGGCCGTCAATCAAGTTGACAGCCTTCCTCTTTCTCATAGCAATTTTATAAAGAAAGATTTTGATAAACTAATGGATAAGTCCATAAAGATTGGAAGATTCCAATCAATTAGAGATTTATCCTCCCTTTAATTATCGTCAATCAAACACACATACGAAAAATTATTGCTATTGGTTTTATGTATATATAAAAAAAGACCCTCTTTAATAGAGGGCCTTGTATCAAGTAACATTAAGAGGTATTATTCTACTTTGGAAAGATAGACCGAAGAGGCACCACTCAATGTATTGTTGACTGTTGGAGTTATGTTTCCTCCTGAGCCAATATTGCTATATGCCAAGATGCGACCTCCACCGTTCCCGGCTTCTGCGATAAATACAGTTCCAGTGGCATTGTCATATGCTACATCAACAGGATTTCCCAATAAAGTGCCTGCACCTGAAACCCTCACTTGTTCACTAACAGCTAATGTTCCTCCATTTGCAAGCGCATTGAATTTTGAAGAAAAATTGGAAATCACATGAAATGCACCATCATTCTGTGTGTTGGCAGCATCACCGATATCCGTCATGACCATAATATCGCTTGCAGCATCATAAGTAAGTCCGTGGGTTCTAACTATGCCTTCAACAACAACCCTTTTTGAAGCAGATAAGGTAGCGTTGGCAGTATTATTCAAAAAGTTTGAAAAGACAGCCAATTCGTTGTCTGCATCCACCACTGCATATAAATCATTTCCAATAAAGGTAATGCCCCACACTTTAAAATCAGTCCTGATTATATTTCTTAATGTGAAGGCAGTTCCAGTGCTTTCATAAACAAAAAAACGACCATCGAGGGTGCTCATATTCCCATCAACATCTGCATTGTCTGCTACAACAACAATATTTCCTTTTACAGCGGTTTCCCTAGGACTCTGCATATCTACAGTTCCTATTATGGTAGATGTGATAGCTGTACTTGTTGGAAGAGAGGATATTCCTGAAAAACCTTCCAGATTAAAACCGGTACGCGATGCCTGAAGCACTATATCAGAATCAGCTTCATAGAATATACCGTCTGCAGCCAATGAGGTCGTTAATAGCGTCGTAGTGGTTATATTGGAAGCATCTGTTAAATCGTAATAGGTAATATTACCATCAGTATTGTTTGATGCAAATAATCTTGTAGAATTTGTAGGTTGATTTTGGTCATCAGTGTCATTGCTATCACAAGAATATGTAATTATTGAGATTGTCATAATTAGACCAAAAAATTTAATAGAATTTAGTGTTTTCATAAAAAGTGCTTTTTTTAAGTTATAGTTGTATCTACGACAGAAACGAGCATGTGGACTAAAAAAGTATAGAATTAACAAAGTTTTATGAGGTATAAAATATAAGTCAGACATGTATTTTCAGGTAAATTGTTGACTTTCATAAGTCTCCTTACTATAATAGCTTAAATGGCGAAATAAAAAAAGCTGCTCCAAAACATAAATGGAGCAGCGGTTTTTAAAAATCTATCAATGTTTCTCTTTAGGGACAAAAAATGTTTACTGTATGTTTCATTAATAAATTACAAAACAAACAATTCAACTTTTGTGCCAAAATTTATGAATTTTCAGGGATTTTCCCTTTAACTCCTTCAAAAAATCCTTTGATGAGCCTTAAATCAGACTCCGTATCTTCGGTGAGGTAAAAAGGTTGAGAAATCTTGTTTTGCTTATTTTCAAAATCCAAAGTGAACATAATGATTGGAACATTTGCGGCTTTGGCAATGTAGTAGAATCCTGTTTTCCATTCATCCACTTTTTTTCGTGTTCCTTCGGGAGAAATAGCCAGTCTGAATTCGTCCTTTTTCTTGAACAACTCGGCAATGGCCTGAACTTTATTCTGTCCAGGGCTTCTATCAAGAGCGGCACCACCAATGCTTCGAAAATAATATCCGAATGGCCAAGTAAATAGTTCTTTCTTACCAACAAAATTGGATTTTATTCCTACTACCTGTCTAAGTAATAAGGAGATTAAGAAATCATAATTACTAGTGTGAGGCGCTGCAATCAAAACCGCCTTGTTAACTGTGTCCTTTGACATTGTGATATTGCCAACTACTTTCCAGCCCAAAAGTTTAAAGTAAATCCATTTGGCCAACCAGCGCATGTTACATTTTCTGGTATAAAGATTTCAATTTTTCTCTTGTAATTACCTGTTTCCATTTCTTACCCATGGCATTTTGCCAAAGTGGCTCAAGACCAAGTGCAACATCAATCATGACATCAAATTGTTCGTCATCGAGATTCGCACATATTCCTTGAGGAAGTTGAATATGATGCAGTTTCTTCATTTGTTTAAACAATTGAACCCCATCCGGATAAAATTCTTCAAGATGGTCAAAAACGATGCAGTTGCCTATTCCGTGCTTTATCCCCAATAAATAGGACAGTCCATAACTCATGGCATGTGCGACGCCAACCTGTGAATAGGCAATGCTCATACCGCCATGCCAAGAGGCCATCATCAGTTTGTCTTGAGATTCTTCTTCGGATAGTTCTCCTTTCACAAAAATATCCTTGCACAGTTCAAATGCTTTCTCTCCATAACTTTGGCTGAATGCATTCAAAAAAGTTCCGTTCAGGGATTCTATACAATGTATGTAGCAATCCATTCCTGTGTAAAACCATTGTTGTCTGGGAACGCCCTGAGTTAATTCTGGGTCCAAAATCACTTGGTCGAATGGCGTATGGTCAGAATTGATACCCAACTTTTTATCAGGACCTGTCAATACGGTCGTTCTGGAAACTTCGGCACCTGTACCCGAAATAGTGGGAATACCAACATGGTAAATGGCTGGTGTTTTTACCAAATCCCACCCTTGGTAATCTTTCGCTTCCCCCTCATTTGTAAGCATTATCGAAACCGCCTTTGCCAAGTCCAAAATGGTTCCGCCACCAATACCTATGATACCCGAAGGTCGATCGTTGTGCGTCAATATAATTTGGTCCACAAGTTCGTCTACCTGGGATGTCTTTGGTTCTTCATCTGCCGATATAAATATGAGTTCGTCATCATATGCCAATGGAATTCTAGATGTTATAAATGGATTTCCTTTAAACACTTCATCAACCAAAAACACAAAAGGTGCCGTTACATTCAATCGTTTGGTTTCTATAATGTCTCCTAACTGGTTAAAGCTGCCTCTTCCAAAAACTACTCTGGACACCATTGGATAATTTTTATAAATCATATATTATTCGTTCTTAACCGCTGTTTTATTCGTTTTCATTTTCAAGATAGGAAGTATTTCCAATAAACTGCTGACAGTTCTATAACTTTTGACTTTATTACCATCATCTTCCACATGCTCATGGATCCAAGTGGTATGAAATGGAACATGTATTGCTTTTGCCTTGATATTGACCAAAGGCAAGATATCTGATTTCAATGAATTGCCTATCATTAGGAATTCAGATGGTGTAATGTCCAAATGGTTCAATAATTTAGAATAGTTGGCCTCTTGTTTGTCACTCAAAATTTCTATATGATGAAAGTAGTCAAACAAACCTGATTTCTCGAGTTTTCGTTCCTGATCTAACAAATCTCCTTTGGTAACCAGTATCAACCGGAAATCTTTTGATAAAGTGTGCAAAACTTCCTCAACGCCTTCCAATAATTCTACAGGTTTATTAAGCATATCCTTTCCTATGTCCAATATCTTATAAATCGTTGCGTTTGCAACATTTCCATTTGAAATTTCCAAAGCCATTTCTACCATAGAAAGTACAAAACCTTTAATTCCATAACCATACAATGGAAGATTTTCAATTTCCTTTTTGAATAGTTCTTGGTCAATTGTGTTAGCAGTTTCATAAGGTGCTAACAATTTGGCAAACTCCAATTCGGCATCCCTAAAATAGGTTTCGTTGACCCAAAGTGTGTCATCAGCATCAAAACCGATCACTTTTATGTTTTTGTACTCTACTTCCATAATCGTTTGGCGCGCTCCAAATCTTCAGGTGTATCTATTTCTACACCTACAATTGTGGTCTCCACCATTTTTATTTTCTTTCCATATTCCAAATAGCGGATGCACTCAATCTTTTCAGTTGTTTCAAGAAACTGCATGGGCAATCTGTAAAAGTCCAAAAGTGCCTGCTTTCTGAAGGCGTAAATTCCTTTATGCTTGAAATATCTTGCCCCTGCTTCTCTATCACGAGGAAATGGAATTGGACTTCTCGAAAAATAAAGTGCAAAATTATTTTGGTCTACAATGACCTTTACAGTATTTGGATTACTGATTTCGTCCCAATCATTAATTTCTACCATTAGCGAAGCCAAATCGATTTCTTTTTTGTTGTCATGTTTAAAAACTTCCAATACCTTTTCAAGACTTTCACGTTCAGTAAATGGCTCGTCACCTTGAACATTTACCACTATATCTACGTCCAAATTCTCAACTGCCTCGGCAATTCGGTCGCTACCAGATTGGTGTTCTTTTCTGCTCATAATGGCTTTTCCTCCATTATTGACTATTTCATCAAAAATAATCTGACTGTCAGTTACTACATAAACATCATCAAATAATTTGGTTGCAACTGTGGCTTCATATGTTCTCAAAATGACTGTTTTTCCGGCTAAATTTTGCATCAATTTAGCCGGAAAGCGAGTTGCGCTATAGCGCGCAGGAATCATTGAGATGATTTTCATATTATTGAAAGAATTCAAACCAAAAATAAAACTTTTTATAGGAAATCAAGGTTTTGATGGTTTAATCTTTTTACAAAGTTTATAAATTAGATAAAACACCACAATTACCAAGACCAATGCTACAAGGGGTAAAAAGATTGAAATGACTGACATGAAGACAGACATTCCTGTTTCAACCGTTGAAACAATTGGATTCCCAATGCCGGCTGTAGAAACAGATGAAGTGAGCCTAGTCGCACCAGAAGCACTTTTAATAGCTGCAGCTGTCCCTCCGCCAGCTATAATAGCTAAGGCCCAAGTAATAACTGGGCTTAAATCTGCAACTGTTGATACCATGACAGCGGTTCCCGCAATAGTTGCCAATGGAATTGCAATGGTGTCGAGCAAATTATCAATGAAAGGAATATAATACGCAGTAATCTCAACTAAAGTTGCCACTCCTAAAGTAATGAGAGCGGTTAAACTACCTATCCACTGCCAGGACTCGTTAAGATCCCAAAGGTTGAAGTAAGAAGCCAAGCTCAAGGCAAACAATGGCAAAAACACTCGAAAGCCAACCGAAGTGGCAAGTCCTATGCCGAGGCAAATACTGATGATGGTTTCCATTTCGCTTTTTATTTGTTAAAACTAATTTATATTGTGTTGATTCAAGATAAGAACTACAATTTGGAAATTTAAGCTCTAAAGAACTCATCCTTAAAGCCTATCAAATATAATTTATTCTTTGCTCTAGTGACTGCTGTGTAAAGCCAACGTAAATATTCTTTATCAATACCATTTGGAAGATAGGGCTGTTCAACAAAAACTGTATTCCATTGACCTCCTTGGGATTTGTGACAGGTAATGGCATATGAAAATTTGACTTGGAGCGAATTAAAATGTTTGTTGTTCTTTATTTTTAGAAATTTATTATAATTGGATGGTTCGTCCTCGTAATCTTTTTGCACTTCCAGATATAATCTATTGGAATCTTCGTATGGTAATGAGGGTGCTTCAGCTTCAATCGTATCGAGCAACAATACAGTTTCGAATGGGCGCATCTTTGGATAATCGACCATTTGTACTTTTACTTCAGCAAATCGAAAACCATATAAATCCTGGATACTGTGTATTTCCAATACCTGAATGATATCTCCATTTGCTATAAAACCAGCTTCCGATGTTGGTTTTACCCAAAAATAATTATTCTTTACAACCATTAAAAAATCACCAACGGTCAGTTCATTTTCATTGTTAAGAATTCGCTCCCTAATCTGTTTGTTATATAGGTTAGCACGTTTATTGCTTCGTACAATTATTGCTGTTTCTTCATGTCCTTCAGCATCATAGGCATCGTTAATAGCATCCATAATTTCGTGACCATCTATAAGACGTACAATGTCTTCATAACCTGTAACAGTGAATTTAAATGCGTCCATAAACTCACCTTCCATGATTTCCCTAAGATGTGTTGCATTCATTAAAATACCTGAATCCTGTTCTTGGCGTACTACTTCATCAAGTTCCATCATTTTCACGTTTTTGTTGTAATGGTTGTGAAGTTGTTGCGCATCTAAAGCAGGACTTAAATCAGATTTAACAGGTGGCAATTGAGCTTTGTCTCCAATCAGGAGCATTTTGCAATGATGGCCAGAATATACATATTGCATTAAGTCATCGAGCAAGGACCCATTTTCAAATAATTTGGAATCTTCTGGTGCATCGGGAATCATTGAAGCTTCATCCACTATAAAAATGGTATTGCGGTGTTTGTTAGGCTGCATCACAAATTTGACCCCACCACCTTTATCTTTTTTTGGAAAATAAATTTTTTTGTGAATTGTAAAGGCTTCTTTGCCAGAATAATTGGAAATTACTTTAGCGGCTCTTCCTGTTGGAGCCATTAAAACAGCACTTTTTTTGATTTCCCATAAATTGGAAACCAATGTGCCCACAATGCTTGTTTTCCCTGTGCCCGCAAACCCTTTCAATAAATATAAACTGTTAGGGGTGCTGTCAAAAATGAATTCTGAGAGTTGGTCTAAAACGATATTTTGTTTGGCTGTAGGCTCAAAAGGGAATTTTCTCTTTAATAATCGATAAAATTCGGAAGCATTCATGGATTGGTTTTTCTGTATTGGGAAAGTGGAAAGATAAGATATAAATTGTAGGGCTGAAAAGGATAAATAGATTAAATTTACCTAAAGTAATCCGTAGAAATTAGAGATGAAAGCATTTTTATTTCATTTTTGCAGCTATTGGTTTTCACGAATAAAAAAAAATTGTAGATTTGCGTAACACCAAAAACTAAAAATTAATAAACAAGCTAACTATGTTAACAGTAATTATTGCAGTAGTCGTTGTTATTCTTCTTACCATTGGTATCGTATGGTTGATTGACAAATTTGTGCCAAAAAACTTAAAGATCGTCGTCAATCTTGTATTGTGGGTAATTATCATCGCATTAGGATATTTTACATTTATGTCTGTTTATGGAGAGATACAATTCAATAAGCTAAAGGAAAAACGCTATGCGAAAGTTATTGAAAAACTGATTGACATTCAGAGTTCAGAATTGGCCTATAAACAAGTAAACGGCAAGTTTTCTGATAGTTTTGATGAATTGATAAAATTTGTGGACAATGCAAAGTTCACAATTACCCAACGACGAGATACCACCGTTAAAAGTGTTGAGAAGTCTAGAGCATTTGGTGTGGACATGTTTGATGATATTGTATTAATTGACACCTTAGGTTATAAATCAGTTAAGGATTCTCTATTTGGCACAGATGCTAGGTATAAAACTATGATGGATGTTCCTGGTGGACAACCTGGGGCGAAATTTGATTTAAAAGCGGGCATGTTGGACAATATCCCAGTTTTTGAAGCGAGTGTTGATAAATCTGTAATTCTTTATGACCAAAATAAAAATTTCGTTGAAAAGGAAAAACAAGTGGTATCAGTAGATGGTGTCAATGGGCCAACTTTGAAGGTAGGTTCTATGGATGAAATAAAAACAACAGGAAACTGGCCAAAAAATTATTCAAACAAAGAATAAATTGAACAAATCAATTATAAAAGACCTGTCCATTCAAGTAAGTTTGAGTGGACTTTCTTTTTGCATTCTAAATAGGACTTCAAATATTGTTGAGTTTTTGGTAAATAAATCCTTTGATAAGAATGCGAACCCATATGAGGCATTAGAGCAGCTTAAAAAAGCATTGGGAACACATCCTGAGCTGAGTTCATCTTTTTCTTCAGTAGTGATAATTTATCAGAATGAGCTTTCCAATCTAGTTCCGAAATCATTTTTTGATGAAAACCAATTGGCTGATTATCTCAAATTCAGTTCAAAAATCCTGAAGTCAGATTTTATTTCCCATGATGAAGTGGCCGTAAATGAAGCTGTCAATGTATATGTTCCTTATATGAACATCAACAATTTTATTTTTGACACATTTGGAGTTTTTGAATATAAGCACGCCTCTACCATTCTTATTGATACCATTCTACAAGAGAAGAGGGAGCACGAAGGAACCGTGATGTATTTAAATTTTAATGCCAATCATTTTGAATTGATTGCCATTAAAGATAAAAAGCTGCATTTGTACAATAGTTTTGAATATACCACAAAGGAAGATGTCATATATTTTCTATTGTTTACCATAGAACAATTAAATTTTGACCCTGAGACGGTCAAGTTGAAATTGATGGGACTGATTGAAAAAGATGATGATGTATATGCCATGATTTATAATTATGTGCGTTTCGTGGATTTTTATAAGCCAAACTATAATTTTGAATTCAGCACTGAGTCCAATCCTCTGCAAACGTACCACAATGGCATCATTCTAAATAGTTTTTAATGCGGATAATTTCTGGACAGTTTAAAAGAAGAAGGATCACTGCACCAAAAAAACTGCCTGTGCGCCCTACTACCGATATCGCAAAGGAAGCCTTGTTCAATATTCTGAACAATCATTATTATTTTGATGATATTTCAGTATTAGATCTTTTTGCTGGAACTGGAAGCATAAGCTATGAATTTGCCTCTCGAGGTACAGATAACATCACCGCTGTGGACGAAGATTTTGGATGTATCAAATTCATTGATAAAACTGCCGAAGAATTTGAAATGATTATCCAAACCATCAAAAGTGATGTTTTTAAATTTTTGGAAACTTCAAGAATCAAAGCCAACGTTATTTTTGCAGATCCTCCGTATGCATTTTCATTTGAACAATTTTCAAAAATTCCTCAATTGGTATTTCAAAACAACTTGTTGGAAGATGGTGGCGTTTTGATTGTGGAACATTCCAAACAAACAGATCTATCTAAACTTCCAAACTACAGCTATTCCAAAAATTATGGTGGTAGCGTTTTTAGTTTTTTTGAATTGCAAAAAGAAAATTAGGCTAAACAACCCTAAGCTTCGGAAGACAAAGCGCAGAAAGTTTTTTAAAAAACAAAGCTCCTTGAATATTTCAAAGAGCCTGTTTGAGTAAGCAAATCTATAAGCCGAATTCTGTATCACGCCAAGGCGTGACCCCTATCATTTATCTGAATGTACTGTTGCCAGCACATTTTAGCTGCCTACCCTCCAACTTTGCGCGTGCCGCGCTTTCCCGATAGCTATCGGGACGCTGGTGTATTTGGCATTGCACCACATAGAGTTTACCTGATTTCACTACAGCATTACCTGTACATCCTTTCTGTTGCACTTGTCCTGATCTCACGACCGATGGCCATTAACCATTATGTTGCACTTTGGTGTTCGGACTTTCCTCCATCCATTTGCATGAACAGCGATAAGGCGATTTACTTAGTGCAAAGGTAAATTAAAGTTTTAAGCGCCTGTATTTTTAACTGCCTAAAGTTGCCTATTTCACCTTGATTATTCCCGAAGGTGGAAGTTATGTAATTAACACTCTTCAATCTTATCTCATTTTGTTGATAAGTACTATTAAATATAACAATCATAATTCCTATTTTCAAACTGAATTTTTAACTTTGTTGCTCCCAGTTCAGTATCATGAGATGCTGAAATGAATTCAGCATAAAATGGAACATTTTGTTGTATCGGCCCGCAAATA
>JBGTDZ010000023.1:0-4574 GCA_041748055.1 Aquaticitalea sp. | reverse complement strand
GGGAAAATCGACTTTAATGAATCTTTTGGGATGTTTGGATACGCCCACTTCCGGACAATATATTCTCAATGGAAAAGATGTGAGCCAAATGAGCGATGATGATTTGGCTGAAATCAGAAACAAGGAAATCGGTTTCGTATTTCAAACTTTTAACCTTTTACCAAGGACAACCGCTCTGGAAAATGTTGCCTTACCTATGATTTATGCAGGCGTTTCAAAGTCTGACCGCACTTTACGCGCCAAAGAAGTCTTGACAAGTGTTGGTCTTGCCGACCGAATGAGCCATAAACCAAGTGAACTTTCTGGTGGGCAACGTCAACGTGTGGCAGTCGGCCGGGCATTAGTGAACAAACCTTCTATTATTCTTGCCGATGAGCCAACTGGAAATTTGGACTCAAAAACCTCCTTGGAAATCATGCAATTGTTTGACGAAATACATCAGGCAGGAAACACAGTCATTGTTGTGACCCATGAAGAAGATGTTGCGAAACGGGCACGCCGTGTGATTCGATTGCGAGATGGAGAGATTGAGAGTGATACTTTTAATTAGTCTTTAATCAACAGTCCTCAATTTGCCATCCAAAAACTTCTACCTTCTGGCTTCTAACTTCTAACTTCTAAGGTCTAACTTTTAACCTTCAAAGTCCATTCAAAATTGAAATTGGACACCTCTACCCCATCAGAATTTTTTCCAACAGAATTCAACCAAACTTTTTGCCCTTCTCCAGTATCGATTGCTTGTTTTATGGCTTTATCAACTAAATGTCCGTCTACACATTCAAATGTGATGCGTCCAGTTGCCTTTTTTGAAAATGACCCGTTATTATTAGCCACCAACATTGAGATTTTTTGTCCACCTTCCATAATTTTCGACATTACCAAGGCTCCTGTAGTCAATTCGGCAGCCATACCTTGCACCGCCCAAAACATGGAGTTGAATGGATTTTGGTTGATCCAACGATGTTTTACAGTTGCGACGCATTTTTCTGAATCCAAAGACTTCGTTCGTACGCCACATAAGTATGCAGCAGGTAATTTAAACATTAGGTAACTATTGAGTTTACTTGGAGAAATCTTCATCTTTTGAATATATTCAGCTAAAATATAGAATTAAATCTAAATACCCATTTGTTAAACTTATGTTAAATTATACTACTATGTTTTGCATAATACTATTTTTTAGATATATATTTGCATAAGATACTATTATATACTTTTAAAATCATGTTAGACAACCACCAAAAGAATATCGCAACTTTCATACATTTATCAACCTTTTCGCGGTTTTTAATTCCTTTTGGGAATTTAATTGGTCCCATCGTTCTTTGGATGACAAACAAGGAAAAGTCAGCTTTTGTGGATGCACATGGCAAACAAGCCATCAATTTTCAGATAAGCGTCTTTCTATATGCCATCATTCTTGGAACCATTACCATTCCATTCTTTATTTTCAGTATGTTCAATGGGATGGACTTTATCGATTTTAATGGCTTCCATGATTTTCACATCAACATTGGCAAACCCTCTCCTTTACTTTACATCGGAGGTAGTTTGGGAGCCATTGCTATAATAGGCTTTATTCTCGAAATGGTTTTTGTGGTCATCGCCAGTTTAAAAGCCAGGGACGGACAATTATATCGATATCCTTTAACAATCAATTTCATCAAATAATATCTTAACATCAATCAATCAAAAAATGAACAGTTTAAAACACAATTAGAAACAACCTTATGACACAATCATGGTAAAAATTATCAATCAAACAACAAATCGTCTTTAATGCGTCCCGAAGCGTCGAGAGCATAAGACCACTAAAAAACAATAGAAACGACTTATGAAAATAGAAAACACAAAAGCACAAATGCGAAAAGGTGTTCTGGAATATTGCATACTTTCGGTCCTTAAAGACGAAGATGCCTACGTTGCAGAGATTCTCGACACACTCAAACACGCAAAATTGCTTGTGGTTGAGGGTACCATTTATCCCTTGCTCACACGACTCAAAAACGCCGGACTTCTTAATTATCGTTGGGAAGAATCCACTTCTGGACCTCCACGCAAGTATTACGGATTGACCGAAACAGGTAAATTGTTCCTTAACGAACTGAATACCACTTGGAGTGAACTACAAAATGCAGTAAATTTAGTAACCAAAATAAAAAAATCAAGAAATGAATAAGACAGTCAACATTAATTTAGCAGGTATATTTTTTCACATTGATGAAGATGCTTACCTAAAGTTACAGCGCTATCTTGAGGCCATCAAACGTTCATTTACTGATTCTCAAGGGCGTTCTGAAATCGTTGCGGATATTGAGGCCCGTATTTCGGAACTCTTCTCCGAACGCTTAAAATCAGACAAACAGGTCATAGGAAATAAGGAAGTTGATGAGGTTATTACCATCATGGGACAACCAGAAGACTACTTGGTCGATGACGAAATTTTCGAGGATGAACCAAAACAAACCTATCGAAGCAGCACGACTTCAAAGAAACTTTACAGGGATAAAGATAATTCCTATATCGCTGGGGTATCTTCCGGACTTGGACATTATCTGGGTATTGATGCGCTTTGGGTAAGATTGATTTGGGTATTGCTGGCTATTGGATCTGGTGGAACATTCATCTTGATTTATATTTTGTTCTGGATTTTGGTTCCGGAAGCCATAACGACGTCAGAAAAACTGACCATGAAAGGCGAGCCCGTAAACATCAGCAACATCGAAAAAAAAATCAAGGACGGATTTGACAATGTCTCACAAACAGTTTCAGATACGGTGAGGAATATAGATTTGCCCAAACAAGGCAATCGTATAAAATCATCTTCCCAGACCTTTTTTGACTCTATTGGAGATATCATCATGTTTTTCTTTAAGGTAATAGCAAAATTCATTGGAATCATTCTGATGGTTGTTGGTGCCGCTGCGCTTATCGGTCTTATCGTAGCCCTGTTTTCCGTTGGAATTGCCGATGCTGTACAGATTCCCGGTATTGATTATTTCAATGCGGCCAATGTGGCAAACGTTCCGGTTTGGTTGATGTCTTTATTTATGTTTTTCGCTATAGGAATTCCGTTCTTCTTCCTGTTTTATCTTGGATTGAAGATTTTAGTGAACAACCTTAAATCAATCGGAAACATTGCAAAATTTTCCCTATTCGGTTTATGGCTAATTTGTGTCATTGGGTTGATCGTGGTTGGCGTTAAACAAGCCAGTGAATTTTCTGAAGAGGCCAGTGTTATCCAAAGAGAACAACTTAGCATCACCTCAAAAGATACCCTTTATGTGAGCATGAGAAGTAACGCGGCATACAGTAAACAGTTTGGTCGTCACAGCATTGATCTTAAACCGATATATGACGAGAATGACCGTAAACTACTTTACAGTAAAGATGTCAGTCTTATTTTAAAATCGACGAAAGATTCTGTAGCATCAATAAGCATAGACAAGAATTCACGAGGCAATAGTTATAAAAATGCCAAAATGAGAGCTGAAAAAATCAATTACACATATCAACTAAATGCAAATAGATTGGAATTGGACGGTTTTCTGACCACAGCTTTTGAGAACAAATTTAGAGATCAAGAAGTGGAAGTCACGTTGTATTTGCCAGAAGGAACTGTCTTGTTTGCTGATGAAAATACAAACTCATTTCATCGTAATTATAATTTCAGTTTTAATTATGGAGATGGCGATTATGAAGAACATACCACAATTTCCAATAACTATGACATTTTAAATGATGGTTTGGAAGGACATTATTTACAAATCCTCAACAATGAAGTGAAATGTCTGGATTGCCCAGAAGATGATGAATTTAAAGTAAAAGTGGATATGAATGGCGATGATTCGGAATTTAAATTGGATGAAAATGGCTTACGGATCAAAAATGACAGCAATTCGATAGAAATCAATAACAATGGTGTTAAATCTGAAAGTGAATCCGTGCGTGTCAATATTGACAAAAATGGCATTCAAATCACTTCGGACGATAATTAATCAATTCATCAAAAGAATTAATAATTCGATAGATATTTGAACTATCAAATCAATCAAAAAATGAAACAGGTACACTACATACTTATTTTAATTACAACGCTTTCCATAGGAATTATCAATCCAATAAAAGCGCAAGTTTCGGAAGATTCCGAATTATTTCAAAAACTAAAAACAAAAGACAGCTTACTTTTTAATGTTGGCTTTAATAATTGTGACATCAGTCAATTTCAAAATCTAACTACAGATGATCTAGAATTTTATCATGATAAAGCTGGTATTCAAAACACACAAGATGTATTTATAAGTGCAATCAAAACTGGGATTTGTAATAAGGACAATCCATATAAATCGAGACGTGAGTTGGTTGAAGGTAGCTTAAAAGTTTTTCCACTTTATAATAATGGAGAATTATATGGTGCCATTCAAAATGGAGAGCACAAATTCTATGAACGTTTCGAAGGCCAGGAAAAAGCTGGAAGCATTGCAAAATTCTCACACTTATGGATTTTGGAAAACAATCAGTGGAAAATCAAAAGAGTCTATAGTTTCGACCATCAATTATAATCAACAATCAAT
>JBGTDZ010000022.1:0-8869 GCA_041748055.1 Aquaticitalea sp. | reverse complement strand
TTTTGGACTTAATTCTTCCAACTTCTTAAGTATGTCCGATTGCAACGTACCATCAGCAATGCCTGGGTGGATACGTTTTGTTGGCATTGACAATATTATCAATTCGTAAATGTATTGTGCCACATTGATTTCGTATTCATTATGAGGAATGATTAAAACGTCCTCATTTTCGTCATTATATTCATCTCCAAATTTCACCACTAGATCAAATGTTCCTTTAACTTTTTGGTCATAAGGTTCGTTAGAAGTATCACAATTGACATTCACCACGCCCTTAACCTTAAAATTCAATTCCAAAAAAGTGGATTTCTTTTCAAAAAGCAATTCAACTTTAATATTGACATCGTTAAATTCGTCAAACTCAAAATGTTCAAAGAACTTATTATCAATCTGGTATTCAAAACGATGCTTTCCTAGTTTTAGACCTACAAACTGTATGGTATATTCTTTAAAAGGCTTCATTGTCAAATTCATTTTGAGCCCGCAAATATACAAATATTTTATATATTGAAAAGTGATATGAACAAAAAAATGTTTATATCTTATTAGGGCTTGATTTTAACGGATTTTTTGAAAGTTTTTTATACTCTTTCCTATTGTTGAAAATTTTTATGGCCATAAAAACCGCTTCCTTAAAAGAGCTTTCATCAGCAACACCTTTACCCGCAATCTCAAAGGCGGTCCCATGATCTGGAGAGGTTCTCACCTTGGATAAGCCTGCGGTGTAATTAACACCCTCACCAAAGGTAATGGTCTTAAAAGGGATTAAGCCTTGGTCATGGTAAGAAGCAATTACGGCATCAAAATTTTTATAATTTTTAGACCCAAAAAAGCTGTCTGCCGAGTATGGGCCATAAACCAGTTTGCCTTTCTCCCTGATTTTTTCCAAGGTCGGCCTTACAATAGTATCGTCTTCTTGTCCAATAACGCCATTATCTCCGGCATGTGGATTGATCCCTAAAATCGCAATGCGAGGTTTATTAATCCTGAAATCCTTTATCAAGGAATCATATACCGTTTCGATTTTTTCTGTAATTAATTGTGCTGTAATTTGGTTGGCAACATCCTTAACTGGAACATGATCAGTCAAAAGACCTACTTTTAAACCTTCAGTAACCATAAACATCAAACTGGTGCCCCCAAGTTCCTTAGCCAGGTAATTGGTGTGCCCAGGAAAATTGAAGGTATCGGATTGCACGGTGAGTTTATTGATCGGGGCTGTTACCAAGACGTCTATCGAGTCGATCTTTAAAGCTTCTGTTGCTTTTTCCAAAGAATTTACCGCAAACAGCCCTATTTCCTTGTCTTCTTTACCAAACTCTATGTTGACATTTTCTTTCCAAACATTGAGAACGTTCACTTTGCCTTCCACAATTTGATTAAGTTCATTGATTCCATGAAAATTGATGGGACTGTCAAAGTGTTTTTTGAAGAACGACATGCTCTTGATGGAGGCGAAGATAACTGGTGTACAAAATTCAAGCATTCTCGGGTCCTCAAAAGTTTTTAAGATGATTTCTGCTCCTATCCCATTTAAATCGCCCACCGAAATACCAACTTTTATAAGTTCTGCCTTTTTCATTAAAATGCTATCTTTGTATCACGCTGGATGTCGTGATGATTATCTTTGCAAATTTAACCTTTTATTCGACACTATGTTTACTGGTATCATTGAAGATTTGGGCTTGGTTTCCGATGTGGTCCGAGAGGACGACAACCTCCATATTACAATAAAAAGCAATTTTACTTCAGAATTGAAAATCGACCAAAGTGTCTCTCATAATGGCGTTTGCCTTACTGTGGTTGAGATTGATGGTGATACCTATACAGTAACTGCAATTAAGGAAACTTTAAACAAATCGAACCTGGGAACTCTTCAGTTGAAGGAATCAGTAAATTTGGAAAGAGCCATGAAACTTGGGGATCGATTGGACGGACATATAGTTCAGGGCCACGTAGATCAAACTGCTATATGTACTGCGATTGAATCTCAGGCTGGGAGTTGGAGATATACCTTTGAGTATGACAGGAGTTATGACAATGTCACCATAGAAAAAGGTTCCATAACGGTTAATGGTGTCAGTTTAACTGTGGTCGATTCAGGAAAAAATCAGTTTAGTGTTGCTATTATTCCTTATACATATAACAATACGAATATGAAATTGTTGAAGGTAGGAGGAATCGTGAATCTGGAATTTGATGTTTTGGGAAAATATGTAAAAAGATTGATGTTGAAATAAAAAAATATCAACTTTTGGAAAATTTTATTTTCCTATAAATGCCATACACAATAGCTACGATAACTAATATATATACGTAATCATCTATAGGCAACCCCGGTGGAGGTGGTGGCATTGGAGGAGGAGGCGTTCCATCGATTTGCGCTTCACATACAAAACTTATTAATACAAATAAGATTGAGGCTAAAAAGTTCTTGTTTTGTATTTTCATTATAAAATTAATGCTGTAAATGTATAAAAAAAAGCGGGCTGACCAAATAATTAACACAATAAACATCCGTAAAATGCATAAATCATCGATAAAATGCATTATATCTCCTATATGTTTTCTTGATTAATCCCTGCTCAAATATATGTTTTTTATGACATTATATATGCCCCTTAAAATACTTTCTTCAAAATAAAAATTTAAGGCAATTACTTTAAACAACTACAAATTAAGGATTTATTAAGAATTTGTTAAACTTAGATATTCTTCTCTTTATACGATTATCATGCCAATTTGGTTTTTAACATTAAGTAATCACTTTAGTGATCATAATTAGATAGATATGTTCTTTTTTGCTCCATCGATATTTCATTTCTTTATCATCTGGCCCAACTATTTTTTGGATTCTTTAGAAATGTTTTAAACTTCCGAAACTATAATCCCCTAAATTGCACTTAACTTTAAAATTGTATTTTGAATATTTTATTTAAATAAAAAACGCCTGTGAGTATAGAAATCATCCTTGTCTTTGTAATTATTGCTGTGACGATATTACTCTTCGCTACAGAGTTCCTGCCCATTGATAAAATTGCGTTTTTGATAATCGTTTCTTTGATATTATTGGGACTTACGTCTCCCGAAGAGGCCATCAGCGGCTTCTCAAGCCCCGCAACCATTACAATTTTAATGTTGATGATTCTCGCCATCGGTTTAGAAGAAAATGGGGTCATTGACCTTTTGACTCAGTCTATTAAAAGATTAAAAATCTTACCGATGTTACTGATGGTACCCGCATTTATGTTGGTAGCGGCCTCCATTTCTTCTTTCATAAGCACCACGGCTGTCGTTGTCATCTTTATAAAAATTATTGCACAGCTTTCCGAAAAGTATCATTTTTCGGCACCCAAACTTTTGATGCCTATTTCCTTCGCTGGTATTTTGGGCGGTAGTTGTACACTCATGGGCACTTCCACCAACTTATTGGTAAATTCGGTGTCAAAAAAACTGGGAGCGGAACAATTCTCATTTTTTGAGTTTACTATTTACGGGGTGATACTCTTGGCCGTTGGAATTGTTTTTATGTCTTTTGCAAGTCGTTGGTTGCCTAATTCCAACTCAGATGACTTGGCAGACACCGTTGTTGACAATGCCTTTGTGTTCACCTTGACCGTTAAAGAGGCATCGAAATGGATTGGGAGGCCACTTTCGGATGCGCGATTTTATAAAAATCCAGATATACGTGTTCTTAAAATGATTAGGAACGATATCGTCAATACGTCTCCTGGGCCCAACACTACTTTAAGGGCCAACGACCAATTGGTTTTGTTGAGTGATGTCAAAGCTTATGCAAGTATTTCTAAAGTCGACTTCAGGCTTTCGGCGGAAAATGAATTACATGGTTCTGAAGAAAAGGAAGTCGGGAAAGAGGGTAAAAATTCCTATAGTTATATTGAATTGTTGGTGCTTCCAGGTTCGGAATTTGTTGATAAATCATTTGCGGAAATAAAAGCCCTACTCTTCAACATTGCACAGCCATTGGGAATTCAAAACAAAAAAGAGTTTAAAAAAGGTATGCGGTTCAATTTGCCGAAAATCATAAAAAACACATCGCTTCAGGCAGGTGACAAATTGCTTCTAAAAGCAAACACAAATGAAATAAAGCATTTGTATTCATTGGACAACACCATTGTAATGCGGCATCATGAAGAAGATTATAAAATCAATACTTATAAGCGCGCGCTCAGCCTTTTTGCCCTAATAATGGTAATTGGTCTTGCAGCTAGTGGCGTATTGACCATTTTGACCAGCGCATTGACAGGTGTTGCCTTTTTATTGATTACAGATTGCATCAGTCTCTCTAAAATCTATAAAAAAGTAAATTGGCAAATAATCTTTCTATTGGCCGGAATGATTCCATTGGGCATTGCCATGCACAATTCAGGGACCGATATATGGATTTCAAATCAATTGATTGACCTACTAATGAATCAAAATCACATCATCATCCTTGGGGTTCTGTTTGCCATCACTATGTTGATGAGCGGTTTTATATCCAACAACGCCACAGCCGTTATCATTACACCAATCGCCATCACTTTGGCCGCCGGATTGGATCTCCCTGCCAAACCTTTCATTCTTGCGGTAATGTTTGCTGCCAACTTTAGCTTCTTCACACCTATGGGGTATCAAACAAATACTTTAATATATGGAACAGGGGTATATCGATTCAGGCATTTTGTGATTATTGGTGGGCTCTTGTCCCTCATTCTGCTTGTCGTGGGGACTCTACTGCTGTCCACCATGCTGTAATTGGTAGTCTCCATAAGGTTTTAATCTTCTGTCGGTCGGTCTAATTTATTTTCCAATTCAATAATCCGCGCCACAGTTTTTATAAGTCGATCGTGATTTTTGACAAATGGATTTTTCTGGTCCCAAACATAGCCAGCCAATACCGAACAGATTTGTCTTTTAATTTCTGGGTTATCGTTGCCCTCAAAAAATATGGTTTGCAAGTTGCCTGTGTACCATTCCTTAACATAAGAACCAAAGACAGTGACGCCTGCTTTAATATAATTTGAATAATCTTCCTCCCAGTTGACCTCTTCATGTCGTAATTGCTTCACAATCAATTTTGCGGCTTTCAATCCCGATTCAGTGGCAAAAGTAACGCCTGAAGAAAACACGGGGTCTAAAAATTCAGCACTGTTTCCGGTCAGGGCATACCCTTTACCATATAACTGCTTTACGGATTTTGAGTAATTTTGAATCACTTTTGGTTCAAACAGAAAATCGACATCCCTAAAGCGTTCAGAATAATGATCAGAGATTTTTATCATTCTGTTCAATCGCTCTTCAGGTGCTCCCCCATATGAATTTATCCATTCTGTTTTACCAACAAAACCCACGCTCGTGTTGCCATTGGAGAAAGGTATCACCCAAAACCAGGTATCGTTATCCATCACGTCAAAAGTTATCAACGTGCCTTCCCTGCCTTCTGGACGGTTTGTATCCCTAATATGTCCGAAAATCGAGGAATGTTGCGGCATTTCAGAAGGTTTGTCCAAATCCAACAATCTTGGCAACACCCTGCCATAACCACTAGAGTCGATAATAAACTTTGCATGTATCTTATAAATGTCACCTTGACTATCCTTTATTGCAGTAACCGACGAACCCTCTTCCGAAAATTCAACCGTGATAACTTCATGTTCAAAGGAAATATCCACCCCCTGTTTGACTAATTCTTGTGCCAGAACATTATCAAAATCTGCCCGTGGAAGCTGCCAGGTCCAATTATATCCTTCTGTGAATTTGTCGCTAAAGTCAAACTCGCAAATTGTTTCCCCCCTTATAAAACGTGCCCCTCTTTTGATTTCAAAGCCCTGTGAATTCAAGACATCCAGCAATCCAACTTCCTCAAAATGGTCCATACATCTGGGCAACAGACTTTCACCAATTACAAATCTTGGAAATTTACTTTTCTCAACTACCAATACAGAGACCTCTTGCTGGTTTAAGTAAGCGGCAGCAACACAACCTGAAGGTCCAGCACCAATGACCAACACATCTACTTTTACATCCTTCATGCTCCCAATCGAATTAAATCATTTATTATTCTAAATTTGTAGCCCAAAATAACTACTTTACTTTGGTTTTTGTAAATTATTCAATAAATAATGTGAACAGGCTAAATGGTAACAATTAAAGACACGTTTGAAATTGATTCGTTTTATAAAGTCGTATTTGAAGGGCAATCAATTCAAGTAGCTGAAAAAACATTGAATATTGTCGAAAAAAGTTTTGAATTTCTCAAATCGTTTTCAGAAAACAAAGTGATTTATGGAGTGAATACGGGATTTGGTCCAATGGCGCAATATAAAATTGAGGATTCTGAACGCATTCAGCTTCAATATAATTTGATTCGAAGCCATGCCTCAGGAACCGGAAATGCAATTCCTCCATTATATGTAAAAGCCGCAATGTTGGCAAGATTGAACACGTTGTCATTAGGAAAATCTGGAGTCCATAAATCAGTGATTGATGTAATGGCAATGCTCATCAATAAAAACATCACCCCCATTATATACGAACATGGAGGCGTAGGGGCCAGTGGCGATTTGGTACAATTGGCGCATTTGGCTTTGGTGCTCGTTGGTGAAGGGGAAGTGACTTATAACGGGGAAACACGACCAACGAAAGATGTTTTCAAAGCTGAAAATATCCAGCCCATAAAAATGGAAATCCGCGAAGGTCTGGCTTTAATGAATGGCACCTCTGTGATGACAGGTATAGGACTTGTCAACACAATTTATACTAGAAGACTGCTCAGTTGGATGATTTGCTGCTCATCGGCCATCAATGAAATTGTTCAAGCCTATGACGACCATTTATCCTTTGAACTTAATCAATCCAAAAAACATCAAGGTCAGCGAAAAATTGCCGAAATGATGCGCCATCATTTAAAAGACAGCTCACGAATACGAAAACGCGAACACCATCTTTATACCGATACCAAGGATATTTCTGTATTTGAAGATAAAATCCAGGAGTATTATTCGCTGCGATGTGTCCCTCAAATTCTAGGGCCTGTTTTAGATACCTTGAATACTGTTGAAACCATTTTAATGGAAGAAATCAACTCGGCAAATGACAATCCCATTATCGACGTGGAAAACGGGCATGTCTATCATGGCGGCAATTTTCATGGTGATTATGTGTCCTTGGAAATGGACAAACTCAAAATGGTCGTCACCAAAATGAGCATACTTGCCGAAAGACAACTTAATTACCTCTTAAATCCAAAATTAAATAACATCCTTCCTCCTTTTGTTAATCTTGGAAAACTAGGTCTCAATTTTGGAATGCAAGGCGTACAATTTACCGCAACCTCTACGACCGCCGAAAACCAAATGTTGTCCAACCCAATGTATGTACACAGTATTCCCAACAATAACGACAATCAGGATGTAGTAAGTATGGGTACCAATGCCGCATTGATTACAAAAAAAGTAATTGAAAACGCGTTTGAGGTTGTTGCCATTGAGATGATTACCATTATTCAGGCCATCGAATATTTAGGTGCAAAAGATAAGATGTCCTCCAAAACCCGAAAAATGTATGAAGATATCCGAAACATCGTCCCCGTATTCAAGGAAGATGTAGTAATGTATCCATATGTGAATCAGGTAAAGGATTTCATTTTAAATAATGCAGATTAAACCATTCCACAGCATTTGCAGATTCTCACAGAGGACTCAGCGGAATTCCAAGAGTTCAGTGGCACAAACAAATGAAATATGAAAAAAAAACTAAAATGCGCCCTAATCACTGGCGGATCACGAGGCATCGGTCGGGCAATTTGCATCCAACTTGCCAAAGATTCCGAGTATCATATTCTGGTGAATTTCAATTCAAATAATGAGGAAGCACTCAACACTTTGCAGGAAATAGAGAACCAAGGCGGATCTGGGGAAATTCTTCAATTTGACGTTTCCGATTCAGAACAAGTCACTTTAACCCTGAATACATGGCAAAAAAACAATGAAGATGCCATCATAGAGGTACTTGTAAACAATGCAGGAATCACCAAAGACGGTCTGTTCCTATGGATGAAACCTACAGAATGGCACGATGTCATCAATACAAGTCTTCACGGTTTTTTTTATGTCACAAATCACTTGCTTCAAAATATGCTGCTCAACAAATATGGCCGTATCATTAATGTGGTGTCTGTTTCGGGTTTAAAAGGAGTAGCGGGTCAGACCAATTATTCAGCGGCAAAAGGTGCGGTCATTGCCGCCACAAAATCTTTGGCCTTGGAAGTTGCGAAGCGAAATGTAACGGTCAATGCTGTAGCTCCAGGATTTATTTTAAGCGATATGACTAAGGATTTTGACGAGAAAGAGCTTAAGAAAATGATTCCCGCCAACCGATTTGGGACACCTGAAGAAGTGGCATTTTTAGTGTCGTTTTTGGCTTCTGAAAAAGCCTCCTATATTACAGGTGAAGTCATCAGTATCAACGGGGGCATCTATTAGAAACACATCCAAGTTCAAGTTCCAAATATACAGGGGAATGATAATATTGGATGTTCCATGTGTCCTAAGAAATAAAATGTTACAAACACATGAAATAAACGTAAATTTGCACCATAAAACGCTAATATCAATCCGCTTAAACAAAGCATAACCTCAACTTTTTAAATGGCTACGGAATGGGACGGAAAATCGCGAGGTACCGTTTTCGGATTTAAAGTCTTTGTTTTCTTTATCAAGAATTTTGGCATACAGGCTGCTTATAATCTGATGCATTTGCCTGTTCCCTATTTTTGTTTGTTTTCAAGAAAAAACGTCCGCGGGCTTAGATTTTATTTTAGGAAGCGCCTGAATTATTCGTGGTTGAGAACAGCAATCTCTATTTA
>JBGTDZ010000021.1:0-4117 GCA_041748055.1 Aquaticitalea sp. | reverse complement strand
GGAACAGTACTGGCAAGCCGCCGCACAGTCGGCTAATTTCTGAATAAAATCCTGATGTTGTCTCATGGTTAAAAAATGGTTAGGGTTAGAAAATAATGTTTAATTTACAAGGTGTAAACCTGACAACATCCCTTTGGTTATCCTTTTTCTGTACGAAGTTCTGGAATTATTGTATGATATTACCTCAGGCAACAGAAGGTGGAAACATGGCGAAAGTCAATGCCTCAGGCGCTCAGTGCCTGAAATGCCTTGCTCTTCTGCTGGGTACTGTTTGCTGCCAGAGAAGCCTCACAGATGACAAAAAAGACAAGCAGAAGTATGTATGATTTAAAAATACAGATGTATCTTTCCTGCTATATAGCAGATAAAGTGCATAGTGCACTTTATGCGGTTGTTGTAGCACATTAGAAAGATGAAAATCACAATTTTTATAATAGCATTGTTCTTAGGAAACAATCTTTACTCACAAGAGTTGAGAGTGGAATTTGAGATTTACCAAAGTTATTGGGTTAAAGATTTCAGTCCAAAGAATGGAAGACTATTTCTTCTTTTTAGCAAAGAAAAACCAACAGAAATTTTTAGGGGGATTCCATATCCTGACTTAAAAATGAATCCAATATTCGGTATAGATGTTTTCGAATGGGTGGCAAATAGTAAGCTGCACATTAAGGGAGAGGAATGTTATGGATTCCCAATAAATCATATGGCCGATATTCCTGAGGGAGATTGGTATGTATATGCTGTGTTTAAGTCCAGCACTAAAAGTTTAGCTCAAATGGAAGATGAGAAGATTTATAGCGACCCAACTTTGATTACTATTAACCAAACTCATGAATTACAACGGATAAAGCTGAATTTAAATAGAAAAACAGATAACGCATTACTTCCCACAGATAGAAAATATTTTAAATACGAGACCATTTCAAGCAATTCACTTACCGAATTTTGGAAAACACCTATGTCGGTGCGCTGTCAGGTGGTTCTACCAAATTCTTACTATACAGAGGTGGAAAGAGAATATCCTGTCTTAATTATGATTGGAGGATTTGGAGCGCGATATTATAATAAAGTAATTGGCGAAAAAGAACTGCTAAGCCCAAATACACCCCAAATGATTATTGTTTTGTTAGATTCAAAAGCACCTTTTGGGGACTCGTACCAGATTAATTCTGCAAATAATGGCTCTTATGGCGATGCGTTAGTGAAAGAAATCATTCCATTCATCGAATCCAAATACCGCTGTATTGGCGACCCAAATTCAAGGTTTTTAACAGGAACATCAACAGGTGGATGGTCATCTTTGGCCTTACAAATTTTTTATCCGGATTTCTTTAATGGTGTTTGGTCAACCTGTTCTGACCCAGTTGATTTTAGACAAATGGAATTGATAAATATTTATGAAGACAAAAATGCTTTTGTAAATAGATATGGTATAGAAAGACCCGCAATGAGAGATATCAATGGAGAACCCAGATATACCTTAAGAACAGAGGTTTGGGCAGAAAATATTTTGGGAACTGATAATTCTTATCATAGTAGTGGCGGACAGTGGGGAAGCTGGAATGCTGTATTCAGCCCCAAAGATACGCTTACAGGAATGCCTAAAATGATATTTGACGCTGAAACCGGTGAAATTGATAGAGATGTTGCAGAGGCATGGAAAAAATATGATTTAAGATTGTATCTGTCTGACAATTGGGAAGAAATTGGGCATAAATTAGACGGGAAATTGCATATTTGGATGGGGACAGCCGATAGCTATTATTTAAATAATGCTATGGCTTTATTTGATAGATTTCTAGAATCTACTTCAAATCCAAAATCTGATACTAAGATTAATTTCATTTGCGGGGAAGGGCATGCCTGTGATAGCGGAATACCTTTGGAATTGATGATGAAGCAGATGTTAGAACGAATGGAAAAGACAAAAAAATAAGAGAAAACGTGCTACAACATTGTATAAGCATAATGCGGGCTGAATGGCTAAACTGAGCATTTTTGCTACAAATAGACTTTATTGTGTACGGACAGTAAATCGCTCCGAAAACCGCACTACGCTTATACTTGACCGTTAGTGGCAATTGGTTAGAAGAAATGAAGACATTAATCTTACTCCTATTTGTATCGGTGATGCTTATTAGTTGTAATCAACGTAAGCATCAGATTGATGGTTTAAATCTGGAATATACCTACTTACAACAAGATAGCATCATCAATCCCAAAATCAAAGGCTTATGGAAGTCTATCGGGAACGGCTATATTCTGGACGCAAGCGAGGATAGTATCATATTGTATAGCTATACGAGAAACTTCTGCTATAAAGAAAGGAATGACTATCTAGAAGGTCAATTGAATTCGCAATCCCAGTTTGCAAGGCACGGTGATACCCTCAATATATTTCTTATCGACTATGGCGACAAAACTGAGAACTTACAGACGAAAAAAGATTTTGTTAAGTTGGAGACCCTGCCGACTGATTGTATAAGCTTCGGCGAAATGCAGGAACTGCCGCCAAAAAAGTTATTTGATCTTTTCATAGAGACTATGAAGGAAAATTATGCCTTTAGCCACGAAAGAAATTTAGACTGGGATTTAATTAGTTTGGATTACAGAGATAGAATATCTGATCAAACCACATCTGATGAACTGTTTCAACTCATTGGTGAAATTGTGACTTTAACAAAAGACCAGCACACGAAGATCATTGCAGAAGATGGACGCACGCTTCAGTATGGAGTTACGCCCTCAGCAGAATTTGTAGTTGATTCATTCAACAGACAATCGGAGGTAGACAACTTAGATCATTTCTTCAACGCTTATTTTACTCATAATTATAAGAACATTTCAGACTCCCTTCTTCATGGCAAGGGAAAAAGAGTAGCCAATAATCAGCTTGAATGGGGAAGCCTAAATGAAAAAATAGGATACATAAACATCCATTCTTTTACTGGTTTTGGAAGCGACCTTACCAGAGAACAACAAATTGACACAATTAGCTTTCACATGGAGAAAGCTATTGGCGCTCTAAAGGGGAAGGACGCTGTCATCGTGGACATCAGCTTTAACTTTGGCGGTTATGACGCGGCTGGGCTTACTATAGCGGGCTTCTTTACAGAGAAAATAGTTGATGCCTATACAAGTCAAGTTTATAATGATGGAGAGTTTTACAATGAAATGGAGGTAAAAGTTATACCGGCAGGGAATGTGAGTTATATTAAACCGGTTTATGTGTTAATGACTGACGTAAGCCGAAGTGCAGCTGAAAGTTTTGCCATGATGATGGATGTGCTACCCAATGTAAAGCTCATCGGGAATAACACACTTGGAACACTATCTGGCATGTTAGGAAAATCTATTAGCACATATTACTCAACCTCATCCAATCAAAGGCTTCTGACGACAGAAGGCAAATATTACGAGGTATCAGGAGTTGAACCGGATATAAGACTGGATGTATTTGACCCAAAAAATGTGTTTGATAGCCATAAAAAAGCTGTAAGACAATTGATAAATTTGATTGAGCAAACTGAAAAAAGCCACTAACATTGGCTAAAAGCAAGCGGGCGAAAAGTGCTAAATTGAAAATGACTACTTTTTATAAAATTTAGTCTTGGCTGACAGTGAATTGGGTTTTAATACCCGCCTGCTATTAGCCTTAGCCATGGTGTGTAATGCAGGAAATCCGTCCAAAAAATAAATTTGTTTATCAAAAAGGAAACTTTTATCTTTATATTAAACCAACATCTGAATGACGGAAAAATTTAAAGTAGAGTTTCTTGAGGAAGTTTTTAAATTTATCGATGGTTTGGATAGCAAGACAAGAGAGAAAATCCTTTTCAATATTGACAAGGCAACGGAATTGATGAAAAAGTATTTTGAAAATAAAAACAGAAAGTGATGAAAACGTACACGCTAGACGAAGTAAAAGACAAATACATAGGTAAAAAAGGCACAGCAGAAAGAGACGCCTACGAAAATGAATTACGACTGGATTTAATTGGAGAGGCAATTAAACAAGCGAGAAAGGAGCGTAAATTAACGCAATCGCAACTCGGAGAACTTATTGGTGTGAAAAAGGCTCAAATTTCTAAAATCGAGAATAATCTGACTGACGCTA
>JBGTDZ010000020.1:0-5036 GCA_041748055.1 Aquaticitalea sp. | reverse complement strand
TTCAGCTGATTTGCATTGGAGCGCCAATTCTTGTTCACTTTCACATATAATTCCAGATGCACTTGTTTTCCAAAGAATTTTTCCAAATCCTGACGGGCTTCTACTCCCACCCTTTTTAACGCCGCACCTTTGTGGCCAATTATGATGCCTTTTTGGGTTTCACGTTCCACCATAATGACTGAACGCATTCGGATGATGGTATCCTCTTCAAAAAACTCTTCGGTATCGATTTCAACTGCATAGGGGATTTCCTTTTTGTAGTGTATCAATATTTTCTCGCGAATGGTTTCATTGACAAAAAAACGTTCTGGCCTATCTGTCAATTGGTCTTTTGGATAAAATGGAGGGGACTCCGGAAGTAACTCGATAATTCTGCCGAAAACTTCCTTAACATTAAATCCTTGCAATGCAGATAGGGGATAAATCTCGGCATTTGGAACCTTTTCGGACCACAACTTTACTTGTGCTTCCAATTGTTCTTGGTCAGATTTGTCTATCTTGTTCAACAATAACAATACAGGAATTTTTGAATTGGTGATTTTCCTGAAAAAAGTATCATCTTTTAATTCTTGTTCACCAATTTCGACCATATAAATCAAGACGTCGGCATCATCAAAAGCAGATTTTACAAAATCCATCATCGACGCTTGTAGCTCATAAGCTGGTTTGATGATGCCTGGCGTATCGGACAAAATCATTTGGAAATCCTCTCCATTGACAATTCCCAAAATACGATGGCGCGTTGTTTGGGCTTTTGAAGTGATAATGGACAGTTTCTCACCTACAAAAGCATTCATGAGAGTAGACTTCCCTACGTTTGGATTACCGATGATATTGACAAAACCTGCTTTGTGCATGTACCCTTTAATTTGAATGCAAAGATAGGTTAAATTGTTTAGAGCTTTCCTATAAAGCACTCTGTCATGACAGTTTTTTGCCTGATTCTTTTTCCATTTTATCCTCTATTTTGTTCTTTTCGGTATGTGAATCATGCCTATATAAAATTGAATATTGGCGTGTGAATTCAGCACCAAAAAAGAATATCAAGCTGGAATAAGATACCCAAAGTAAAACCAGAACGATACTTCCGGCCGCGCCATAGGTCGATCCTGGATTGGAGTTTCCAAAATATAATCCCAACAAAAATTCACCTAAAACAAAAAGGGAGGCCGTGAGAAGGGCACCTGTCCAAACAGTTTTCCAACGGATTTTGGTGTCTGGAAGGTATTGGAACATAAGCGCAAACAATGTGGTAATGATTCCTACCGAAAGCAAAAAGTTGATCAAGTTAAGTAGGTATATTATGATATCTGGGAACATTCTCTTTAAATAATCGGTCAATGCCGAAATGAGTGTTGTCAAAACGAAACTTATCAGCAATAAAAAGCCAATAACTAGTATAAATGCAAAACTTTTAGCTCTGTCTGTCAAAATTTTCTTAAAGCTAAACGTCGAAATTTCTTCGACTTTCCAAATTATATTCAAGGATATTTGCAATTGATAGAATACACCTGTTGCACCAAAAATCAGTGTTGCAATACCTATAATGGTAGATAAAACATTGTCCTCTGCATTCTGGGTGTCTTTAATCATTTTAAGAATGGATTCTGCCGCTTCAACTCCCAGCGCGGATGAGAATTGAGCGTTCAATTGACCTGAGACGATTTCTGAGCCCCAAATACTTCCAACAAAATTGATGAGTATAACCAATAATCCAGGTAATGCCAATACCGCATAATAAGCAACTACGGCACTCATTCGCCAAGGATCATTTTTGTCCCATGCTTTATAAGTTTCTAAAAATAGTTTAGGAAGATGTTTAATTTTAAATTTTTTTTTGTTTTCGAGAATTGTCATAAATGTAAATCTGTGTTCTTAAAATTACAAATTAAATTTTCTTACATTTCAAAACAATCAAAAAAATAGTCTTAACACTACATTAGGCGTCAATCCCAATGAACTCTGCTCGATTTTTTGTCCATTCCCATTATTCACTCTGTAGGTGGCGTTGATTATATTTTCATTGTTGAGTAAATTCCATACTGACACACCAAAAGTGCCCTTCATATTTCTAGCAATATGACAATCGTACAATGCCGAAATATCGACCCGTAAATAATCAGGGAGCCTGCTGCTGTTGGCTGATTGATAATTGATTTCATCGCCAATCACCTCATTACTTGCAATAGGATTGGTTGTTGGTTTTCCGGAATGCCAATTGAGTCCTGATGCGATTTTTAAATGGTTTCTGCTATAGGTCAAGCCCAATGTCATGGCATGCTCCACATCAAAATTATTGGGAAACTCAACTTCTTGAAACTGTTTGAAGTTGTATACATTATCCATAAATGAATAGCTCATCCAAGTATTGAAATCGCCGAGCCGTTTCCTGACCAATACATCAAGGCCTTTCACCTCATAACTGCCGCTGCTTCTCACAAATTCATATTGGTTTTGAAACCCTTGACTCTGTGATGTAATTCCATCAACGTTCTTAAAATATCCTTCTGCACTTAAAAGCCAACCAAATTGATTGTAACTAATTCCTGCAGATAGTTGTTTGCTTTCAATAACAGGAATATCGTTGTCATTGGACAATTGCCACCGACGTTTTTCAATTCCCAAAAAATCATTCTGAAAGTTGATGACCTGTGAAGTGGATTGATGTTTGAATTCTCCCATAAACTCAAACGTGAAATATTCCAAAAATCGCTGGTTAAAATTCAATCGAGGTTCAAGAATACTTTTTTTGAATTTATCGATATAATTGAATCGAGCACCTATAGAAAAATTGGTGTTTCTGTTTAGTGCTGCAAAATTTAATTGGGAATAGGCTGCATAGGTCCTTATGACTTCAGAAACCAAAGAACGAAACAATGGGTTATCTACATCGTCGATATTTGTGACCCCTGTCTCCACAAATTGATGGCCTCCCAAAAGCTGAAATCTCTGATTGATCCTAAAATAAGTATCCAATTTCAAGCTCGTTTCCGAAACTTTATTCTCCTGAAGAAATCGTTGTGAGGCCAAGACATTTGCATTGATCGCTTTTAGTTTATAATCGGTTTCATAGACTGAAAAAATGCTTTGCCAACGTTCGTCCCATGTTTTTTTATATTGAAATCCTGCCGCAATGCTGGTTTGGGCCACTTTACTTTGCCTTGATTCTTCGATACCATTTATAGTTGCATTTTCATCAAACACCAATTCGTTGGCCACATTGATAAAATTCACTCGAATCTCATCTTTTGGCCCAATTTGATAAAGCCACCGCACGGACATATCATAAAAATCGAATGTCTTTTCTGAATTAACTGTATTATTGCTATTGGCTTCGACTTCCGTATTTTGCGAAATGCGTTCAAAAAACTCTTTATAAGTTGGGGTTTCCACAAGCTCACTTATGGATTTTCGGGCAGCGACCTGTAAAGATGATTTTTTTCCAATTGGCACATCTACAAATGCGTTGGCATCAATAAAATTTACACCCAAACTTCCGTTGAACTTGGAATTGACTTGCTCCTCAGTATTCATGGCGATAGTGCCAGAAATACCATCAGTATAAGTAACGTCTGTACCATTTTTCAATAATGAAACTTTTTCTGTTATTTGCGGATTGAACATGGAAATCAGGCCAAAGAAATGACCAGACTGGTACATTTTGATGTCGTCCCAAAGGATTAAATTTTGGTCATGGGTTCCACCTCTAATGTTTATATTTGAGACTGTTTCGTTTTCACTCAGAATCCCTGGAAATGCCTGAACTGATTGCAATACATCTGTTTCAATAAGTCCTGGCAAAATATCAAAATCTGAAAAATCGATTTCATAAGTCCCGTTATTCAATTTATTGATACCGCTGACGATGTAATCGGATATGATGACTTCTGATAAGGACTGAAGTTCTTGTTCCAAAAAAATAATATCGCAGTCATTTTTATTGAAATCCCTAAAGGCTCTGGAAGACGTCTTATATCCCAAATATCGAAAAACAATAGCTTCATGTTGATTTTGTAGTGTCAGTTGAAAAAAACCCTTTTCATCCGTAACGGTGGAACTTTTTTCCGATTGAACCGTTGCCAATGCAATTGCAGATTGATTGTCTTTTGATTTTAAATATCCACAAATGGTAAGCTCTCCTCTTTTTTTTATCGAAATAAAATTATCATTTAATAATGTAAATAATAGTCCTGTTTGGGTACGAAGATAGTCCAAGACTTCAGAAAAAGACATTTCACTATCTGGTGGAACCAAGGAAACATCTGTGACGGTTTCTTCTGCATAATTAAATCGGTAGTCATAATTTTTCTGAAGTTGAATAATAATATCCACAAGCGGTCGCTTTTCGTTTGGATCTTGAGCCATTGCAGAAAATGACAAAAGAAAAAAGACGAAACCAAATAAAAAATAGACACTATTTTTTATGGCCATATATCACAACTTGCTTTGACGATACTATTTTATAGGTTAAATTTAAAGGTTGTGTAATGGACATCAAAGCATTGTTCAAATTATTATGCACAAAACCTCCCGTAAATAATGGGTTTTGTGTGAAGTACTGTAATTCTATATTAACATCGTATTGCCGTTCAAGCTCATTCACGACTTCCGAAAATGAAAGACGTTCAAAACTGCTCATATTGTTTAACCATTGCGGTGCATTTAAAATAGTATTGCTTTGTGAAAAATTACCATTCAGCATTCGATAAGTTTTACCAGAAGTCAGGGTTTCCGAAATACCGTTGGATGTAACTTTTACAATGCCTTCAAAACATCGGACCTCAAAAAAGTCGTCACGTTGGTTGACACTAAATTGAGTACCAACAACGGTTACAGTTCCGTCAGATGTAACGACATCAAAAGTTTTCCCTTTTTTTACTTTGAAAAAAGCTTCGCCTTTAAGAGTGACACTTCTTTTTTTATTCCAATTTTTTTCGTTGAACTCTACTTCAGACAACGCATTCAAAGTGACTTTAGATCTATCGGGAAGCTCAATGGTTGTTTTTTGATGTGCCAAGGTTTTCACTTGGGACATG
>JBGTDZ010000019.1:0-13418 GCA_041748055.1 Aquaticitalea sp. | reverse complement strand
CATCTTTGCAAAAAACAGATATCAAAGCCGATTTAATCGATTTGTTGTTGCTCATTATGAAGTTATGAAATGTTTTACGTGCAAAAGTACATATTCTCAAAGGAAATCATCGTGCTCCATTGCTTGTTTATTTATGTTTTTTGTAACAAATAATTGTTAATTACGTCCTATCTTTCAAATCGATAAAATCAGCTAACATTCATGTTACTTTACTTACGTTTATTTAAAGAAAGTTTCAATTTTGCCATCAATGCATTGACCAATAATAAACTACGTACTTTTTTATCCTTATTGGGTGTCACCATCGGCATCTTTTCTATTATTGCTGTATTAGCGGCAGTGGATTCGCTTGATAAGAAAATTCAGGAAAACCTATCAGGGCTGGATAAAAGTACCATCTACCTGACCAAATTTTCCTTTGGTCCTTCCGAGGTCCCTCGTTGGCAACGCGACAATTTTCCACAGACGGAATATAACGATTATGAATTTATCAAACGCAATGTTCCCGATGTTGAAGCGGTTGCATATCTAATGTTTGGTTCTGGAGAAACAATGAAATATGGGGCTGAAACCATAGCTGGGGTAAGTGTAACCCCAGTATCCCATGAAATTTATGAAATTAACGATTTAAAAATTGGTGCAGGTAGATTTTATAACGAATCTGAAGCCATAACTGGATCGCCTGTAATTGTGCTGGGTTATTCACTTGCAGAAAATCTTTTTGGTAGTTCTACTCCTTTAGGTAAGGAAATACGTGTATATGGCAGAAAACTAACTGTCATTGGTGTTTTGAAAAAATTTGGTGCAGGAATTTTTGATTCTCCTGACGAGAAGGCCTATGTACCCGTCAATTTTGTGCGACGGTTTAAAAATGGAGGCCCAGACGGTATTCCAGGAGCGGTTATTATTAAACCGGTTAAAGGTGTTGATATGGGCGCTTTTGAGGGGATTATGAAGCAAAAATTTAGAGCATATAGAGGTTTAAAGGCAGGCGATCCCGATGATTTTTTTGTAAATAAAATGTCCGGTATGACAGACGTTATCGACGGCATTATTGGAACCATGAACTTGATGGGATGGATTATCAGTGGTTTTTCGTTATTGGTAGGGGGCTTTGGAATTGCCAATATTATGTTTGTAAGTGTGAAGGAACGAACCAATTTGATTGGAATTCAGAAATCATTGGGCGCAAAAAACAAATTCATCTTGTTTCAGTTTTTGTTTGAAGCTGTCATTTTAGCGGTGATTGGAGGACTTGTTGGGTTGATGTTGGTGTGGATCTTAACGCAAATTGCTACAAACTTGGTAGATGATTTTGAATTTATCCTTTCCGTAGGTAATATGATGTTGGGCTTTGTACTTTCTACCATTATCGGCCTGGTTTCCGGAGTCATTCCAGCCATTAATGCATCACGATTAGATCCTGTGGAGGCGATTCGCACAGGAATGTAATTTGAGGTTAAGAATTGAGAAAATAGATTCAGGAAACCTTTGCGACTTTGCGAGAAATTATCAAAACATCCTCGAAACTTGTTCGCACACAAATTCCAGAAACCGCTCATCTTCTTCCGTAAAAGGATTGGGTGTATTTGAATCGATGTCAATTTGCCCAATATTCTGGTCATCCACAAAAATTGGAATTACTATTTCAGCTTTTACGCTAATGCTACAGGCAATGTAATTGTCCTGTGCCGACACATCTGGTACTACAAAGTTTTGATTGCTGACCGCCACTTGTCCGCAAATTCCTTTTCCAAACGGGATAATGGTATGATCGGTTGGTGCGCCTACATAAGGACCAAGTTTTAATTCTTCTTTGTTACCGTTTCTGAAGTAAAAACCAACCCAATTATAATGTGTTATGTTCGATTCTAAAAGTTCGCAAATGTTCATTAAGCGTTCTTCAACAGATGTATCATTATTTGTAGCAATATGTGCTACTTTTGGCTTTAGTTGCTCAAAATTCATGGCTCGAAATTTTTCATAAAAGTATTATTAATGTGCCATTGTGGAGATTTTTTTATATAAATTTAACACACCAACAAAACATATTTTTTATTGAAGGATTTAATCGTCAAATACCAATTAGTGATAAAGTTTATCTTGACTTTTTTGCTTGTCTATTCCGTGTTGTCTTTTTCTTACAAATTGTATTTGGATTATTCCGATGGGTCTATATATTACCCTGATTATATGACCAATTTAGTCGCAAAACAAAGTGAGTCTCTACTGCAAACCTTTGCATATGAATCTGAAGTTTTAAAACATCCCAATGAACCTTCCATGAAGCTTATAATCAATAATAAATTTGTAGCAAGAGTGGTGGAAGGCTGCAATTCCATAAGTATTATCATTCTTTTTATTTCATTCATTTTAGCTTTTGCAGATAAATTCAAGACCACTTTTTTATATATTTTGGCTGGAAGTGTTTTGATTTATGTTGTCAATCTCTTTCGTATTGTCATCTTGTCCATAGGGTTATATCATTATCCATGGCGGAGGGAAGAATTGCATACGGTCATTTTCCCTTTAATTATCTATGGCATGGTATTTTTGCTTTGGATGTTGTGGGTGAACCGTTTTTCAAACCTAAAAAAGAAGCATGAATAGCGTCATTAAAATGATATGGTTATTGGTATTTTTTGGGTTATTAATCCTTATTAGGACCTTTGAAAACGAATTGTTCTACGATCCATATTTGTCATTTTTTAAAAGTGATTATTTGTATATCGACAATCCCAGAAGAGAGATTTTTAAACTCACAATGTTCACCATGTTGCGCTATCTTTTGAACACTGGTTTATCTTTGGGAATCATTTATATGTTTTTTAAAGATAAAAGTATGATTAAGTTTTCAGTTTTCATATATGTCGTTGCCTTTGCCATATTGCTTTTGTTTTTCCTATATTTTGTAATAAATCCACAACGCCAAGATTACTATATCTTTTTTAATATCCGTCGCTTTTTGATTCAACCGTTGTTACTTTTGCTTTTATTACCAGCTTTTTACTATTATAAATTGAAACAGCAGAAAGGTTAAGACTTTTGTAAAATTTAATATGGATTGTTTTTTTATGTAATTTTGCGATAATGATCAAAACAAAGTTCAATATAATTTTCTCGGTGATAATGGCTCTTATGGTGTTATTATCAACACTTTCTTTTACTATTGAGAAACATTTTTGTGGCGATACATTGATAGACGTTGCTTTATTTTCTGAACTTGAAAATTGCGGAATGGCCATGGAAACTATTTCTGTAGATTCCATGAAGAAAAAGCAATGTTGCCATGATATTTTGGAAGTTGTACAAGGCCAGGATAAATTAAAAAAATCATCCATTGAAGAATTTCAACTTAGCCAACAACCCTTTATTAGTCCTTTAATTTTTTCTTATATTGATTTATTTGAAGGTTTGCCTGAGCAAATCATTCCTCATATAGATTATTCTCCACCCCATTTAGTGGCTGACATTCAAGTATGGCAGCAAGTTTTTATAATTTGATTTTTTTTGGTTTGTGATTTCGTTTACGTTTAAGTCTATGACTTTAACCTATTACTAATTTCTTAACAAAAAAATGAAAAATATAATTTATATAATGCTAATATTCCCTTCGCTCGTGTTTTCCCAAGAGAAAATCAATGGAAAAATCATGGAGGAAAATAGTCAAAAAAATCAGGTCGGTTTACCAGGAGCCAATGTCTATTGGTTGGATACATCAGTTGGAGTTGTAACTGATATTGATGGGAATTTTTCCATTCCTTATCAGCGGGAATATAAAAAATTGGTCATTAGCTACGTCGGATTTAAAACTGACACACTGTCAATTACCGATTCAAAAAATATTAGGCACTTTTTAAAACCTACCAGCGAACTGGATGAGGTTATGGTAACTTCAAGAAAGCAGGCTACTTCAAAATCGTATTTGCAGTCTGCAAATATCATGAATGTTAGCAGTGACGAATTGTTGAAAGCAGCATGTTGCAACTTGGCGGAAAGTTTTGAGACCAATCCATCGATTGACGTAAATTTTGCTGATGCCGTGACAGGAACACGTCAAATAAAGATGTTGGGCTTGACCAGTCCATATATTTTGATTACATCCGAGAATATTCCGACGATTCGTGGCGCTTCTCAGGCCTATGGATTGAGTTTTACACCGGGAACTTGGGTGGAAAGTATTCAAATTACCAAAGGAGCAGGAAGCGTGGTAAATGGTTTTGAAAGCATTGCAGGGCAGATCAATGTTGAAATGGTAAAACCAAGTACAGATGCAAACTTATTCGTTAATGCCTATGCTTCAGAAAATGGGCGTTATGAGTTAAATACGCATATAAATACCCAAGTGAACGATAAATGGAGCACCGGACTTTATGTTCATGGCAATCTTCGGGATGGGAAATTTGATATGAATGACGATTCCTTTTTGGATGCACCTTTACAAAAACAGATAAACTTTATGAACCGTTGGCAATATATCGATACCGAAAAAGGATTCGTAAGTTTTATCAATTTTCGATATTTGAACGACTCCAAACAAACCGGTCAAGTTCAATTTAATCCAGATATTGATAAATTCACAACAAATGCCTGGGGGAGTGAAATTGATACGCAACGTTTTGACATTTCAGTAAAAACAGGTTACGTTAACCCCGAAATCCCGTGGCAAAGTATTGGGGTCCAAGCAGCGTTTAGTAGCCACAACCAAGAATCTTATTTTGGCTTTAACCGATACGATATCTTGCACAATAGTATGTATGCCAATGCAATTTATAATTCCATCATCAGCGATTCCAGACATAAAATAAAAACTGGAATCAGTTATACTTATGACCATTATGATGAATTGGTAAGCACTACAGATTTTGAGCGTACCGAAAATTCTGTTGGTGCTTTTTTTGAATATAATTTTGACAATCTCGAAAAATGGAACCTCACAGCTGGATTAAGAATTGACAGACATAATTTATTGGGGACTTTTATAACGCCAAGACTCCACGCACGCTACACGCCTTGGGAAAAATCTGCCTTGCGGTTTTCATTTGGAAGAGGCAAGCGAAGTGCCAATATTTTCGCAGAAAACCAATCAATATTTGCAACCAACAGAGTCATTTATTTACTCAATGCAGGAGGAGAAATTTATGGACTCGATCCGGAAATTGCATGGAATTATGGGGTTTCTTTTTTGCAGGGATTCAATCTCTTTGGTAAAAAAGCAGACTTGACTTTTGATTTCTACAGAACTGATTTTCAAAATCAGGTTGTAGTGGATTATGAAAATCCAACTCAAATCAGTTTTTATAATCTTGAAGGAGAAAGTTATGCCAACAGTTTTCAGCTGGAGTTTAATTATAATCTTTTCGAACGTTTTGATTTGAGAACAGCTTACAAATTGTACGATGTGAAAACCCAATATAGTTCCGGAAAATTGGAAAGGCCATTGACACCAAAACATCGGTTGTTTGCCAATGCCTCTTATGAAACCAAACTAAAGGAAAATGGTTCACATTGGAAATTTGATGCTACCTATAATTGGCTGGGAGAACAGCGGTTTTCATCAACAGCATCAAATCCTGCTCAATACCAACTGGCAGAGTATTCTCCCACAATCGGAACCATTAATGCTCAAATCACGAAAGTGTTTTCTCCAAAATTTGAAGTATATTTAGGTGGTGAAAATATTACAAGCGTGACTCAAGATAATCCTATTTTAGGCGCAGACGATCCTTTTGGAGCGAATTTTGATACCACTTTTGTGTATGGTCCAATTTTTGGAAGTATGTATTACGCAGGATTGCGATTTAAAATAGAATAACAATAATAAGCCACATTCATGTATTCGTGGCATAAAACAACACCTATGAAAAAATTAGTATTAGTATTGACATTATTAGTGACAACAATCACATTTGCACAAAACAAAAATGCCAAAGCTTCAATGGAAGTTGACGGGGTTTGTATGATGTGCAAGGACCGAATTGAAAAAGCAGCAATAAAATCTAAAGGTGTAAAATCTGCCATCTGGAATGTTGAAACCCACGAATTGAAATTGATTTATGATGATAGCAAAACCAATTTAAAAACCATTCAACAGAACATAGCCGATGTTGGTCATGATACCAAGGAGATAAAAGCAACTGATGAAGCGTATAATAGCGTTCACCCATGTTGCATGTATAGGGATACGGAAATTAAGAAGGACCATAAGAACTGAAAAAATAATCAATAAAAGTCTCAAATTAGTTTGAGACTTTTTTATTGTTAAATAGTTCAATAAGCCGATCACAACTTTCAACACCTTTTTTTGTTGCCTTCAATTTTATTTCAAAAGCACCTTTCATACTCATTATAATGTTTTTAAGCAATTTTTCATCCTTAAATCCAAACTTCCTGTTTCTGAAATCATCAAAATCAGTGTGATAAATGAAGTAGTTCCCAACATATTCTTTTTGGATATTTTCCAAACGTTGATAACCCTTCATCATGATCTCATAATAGGAATAATGTTTTTCAATAGCGGTTTTAAGTTCAAAATCATCAATCAATTTTAAATCTCCAGAATTGATGAGTGTTTGATAAGTGTTATCTTTTTGCGTAAAATCAACTAAATTCATAAGTTCGAATATCTTGCCAACAACCAACATTTTGTCTGGCGAGTCTGTATTGAGATTTGGCAAAATTTCATCTACAGTTTTAATTTTCTTTTCTAACGTAATGACATTTTCTTCAAGAACTGTTTTGTCAGTAATGACATCATTTTTGATATTTGATAAATATTGATTTCGTTGTGTCTCATTTTTTGAATGTTCAGCACATTTGTTCATATTGAATGCTATGGAAATACCAATAATGACGATGAGTATTTCTCCAAATGTGTACTGCCAGTTTATTTTTTTCATACTTATAGATTGGTTTCTATAAACTTATGAAATTCTGGGAAACAAAAACGCCTCAAAAATATTGAGGCGTTTATTAATAAATTGCGAGTCGAGCATCTTGACTTACATCATTCCTGGCATTCCACCGCCCATTGGCATGGATGGCGCAGCTTCTTTGATGTCAACCAAAGCACACTCGGTAGTCAGGATCATTCCCGCCACTGAGGCTGCATTTTCCAACGCAATACGGGTTACTTTTTTAGGATCAATGATACCGGCTTTCAACATATCAACATAGGTATCAGTTTTGGCATCAAAACCAAAATCTTTTTTTCCTTCCATCACTTTTGCCACTACCACGCTTCCTTCACCACCAGCATTTTCAACGATGGTTCTTAAAGGTGACTCTATTGCTTTTGCTACGATTTGGATTCCAGTAGCTTGGTCATTATTTTCAAAAGTCAATTTTTCAAGAACAGATTTCGCCCTAACCAACGCAACTCCACCACCTGCAACAATGCCTTCTTCAACTGCAGCTCTTGTTGCATTCAATGCATCATCTACACGGTCTTTTTTCTCTTTCATTTCCACTTCACTTGCAGCACCTACGTACAACACTGCAACCCCACCAGCTAATTTTGCCAAACGTTCTTGCAGTTTTTCTTTGTCGTAATCTGAAGTTGTCGTTTCAATTTGAGCTTTGATTTGATTTACTCTTGCTTTGATATCCTCGGCTTTTCCAGCACCATTGACGATTGTTGTATTGTCTTTATCAATTGTGATGGTTTCGGCAGTTCCCAACATGCTCAAATCAGCGTTCTCAAGAGAGAAACCTCTTTCTTCTGAAATAACCGTTCCACCAGTTAAGGTAGCAATATCTTCCAGCATGGCTTTACGTCTGTCGCCAAATCCTGGAGCTTTCACTGCAGCAATTTTCAACCCACCGCGCAATTTATTCACTACCAAGGTTGCCAAAGCTTGTCCTTCAACATCTTCAGCGATTATCAATAATGGGCGGCCTGATTGCGCAACAGGTTCCAAAATTGGTAGAATTTCCTGTAAATTGGAAATCTTTTTGTCAAACAATAAAACATATGGATTGGCCAAATCTGCAATCATTTTGTCAGCATCCGTAACGAAATATGGAGACAAATAACCTCTGTCAAACTGCATGCCTTCCACAATGTCCACATAGGTGTCTGTTCCTTTGGCTTCTTCAACAGTAATAACGCCTTCTTTACCAACTTTGCCAAATGCTTTGGCAATCAGATCACCAATCGTGTCATCGTTGTTGGCCGAAATGGACGCCACTTGTTTTATCATCTCTGAAGAATTTCCAACCTTTTTTGATTGTTTTTCCAGATCCTTAACAATAGCTTCTACCGCCTTGTCAATACCACGTTTTAAATCCATTGGATTGGCACCAGCTGCCACATTTTTCAAACCTTCTTTTACGATGGCTTGAGCCAAAACGGTTGCAGTTGTTGTACCATCACCAGCTAAATCGCTGGTTTTTGATGCCACTTCCTTTACCATTTGTGCTCCCATATTTTCTAGTGGATCCTCAAGCTCAATTTCTTTTGCTACAGAAACACCATCTTTGGTCACTTGAGGTGCACCAAATGATTTGCCAATAATAACGTTGCGACCCTTTGGTCCCAAAGTTACTTTTACTGCATTTGCCAATGCGTCCACGCCACGTCTTAATCCATCGCGAGCTTCAATATCAAATTTTATGTCTTTTGCCATAATTATAAATTTTACATTCCTGCTCAGGCAGGAATCCTTTGGTTTTGTAATTGAGTTTTAATATATGTGATTCCTGCCTTCGCAAGAATGGGATTAGATAATTGCAAGAACATCGCTTTCACGCATGATCAAATAATCTTTGCCTTCTAGTTTTAGTTCTGTGCCTGCATATTTTCCGTAAAGCACGGTTTCTCCAACTTTAACTGTCATTGGATTCTTTTTGGTGCCTTTGCCGACGGCAACAATTTTGCCTTTTTGTGGTTTTTCTTTTGCATTGTCTGGAATGATAATTCCTGAAGCTGTTTTAGTTTCGGCTTCAACAGGTTCGATAAGAACTCTGTCTGCTAATGGTTTAATGTTTAAGCCCATATTTAGTTTTTGATTTAAATTATTGAATGTTATTATGTTGTTCGAAAATTATGCCAACCAATGTTGACTGACAAAGTTTCAGTAACAAAAAATGCCAACTGTAAAGGTTGGCATTTATTTATTAGATTTTAATAAGTTAAATTGAATCTCCCGCGGTCGAACTATCATTTGTGGATGGCTTTGAAACAGGTGCAGGAATGGTTGTTGAAGCGTCGGGATCTAAGGCTTTAGATTCGGTGTTTCCTGGATGGTCAATAGCAACATTGGATAATAAAATCAATGCCAATAACACAGTTGCCAGTGCCCATGTGCTTTTGTCCAAAAAATCAGTTGTTTTTTTAACACCACCCAATTGTTGGTTGCCACCGCCACCAAAGGAGGATGACAATCCACCACCTTTAGGGTTTTGAACCATAATAACAACCACTAACAAAAAGGCGACGATGATGATTAGGGCTAGAAAAATTGAAAACGTACTCATTGCTTTATATATTATTTTTTTCTTGTAATTGTTTTACAGCTTTAATTTGGTCTGCAAAGAAACCACTTTTTTCCGGATATTTCAAACTTAAAATTTTATATGATTGAATAGCTTTATCATAATTTTTTTGTTCTAAATAAATGCGCGCCAAGGTCTCGGTCATTAGGCCGTCGTTCTGCACTGTTTGTACTTTTGCGAGGTTTTGGGTTGGGGCTTCTTTAGTCGGAATTATTTTCGGATTTGTCTCAAGGAACTTATCGATCAATTCGAATTTTTTATCAATGGAAGATTCATTTTCCGATTTATCAGCACTAATGTGTTCTTTTGGCTCCCTAATTATTGGTTTGAAACTGGTTATTTTTAGCCATTCTGCAAAGGAATGTGTCTCGGACTTTTTGAACTCCAATGGTCTGCCAATGTTCAGTATTTTCTCTGGTTGGATATGTTCATTCTGAGAATCAATTTTTGTTGCTGGAGGTTGACCTTCCAAATTAAAATTTGCAATGGTGCCAATAGTCACTCTTTCTATAAATAAATTCTGATCCAGAACGCCTTCGGTGGATTTGATTTGTGCTTTTAAGGCATCATCAATCTCCACACTTTTATTGACAGAAATATCATCAACTTCATTGACAAGAATATTTTTCAGATGGTCAGAATTTTGTTTGATGAGTTGTGAAATCTCATTCTGGTTGAATTCCGTTGAGGTAATGTAATCGAACAATATACTGCGGTCGGAAGTATATGCGGCCGTTATTTTAAGTTCTTGATTATACTTAAAACTATCATTGTTCTTGAGCCCTTTTAAATACAACGCTCTTGCTGGTTGAAAATATGGATAATCTGCAATCACAGACCTTATGTCATTGGTCTGCGCCACAGTAATTTGCTGAGGATATTGTAATAGATGTATGAATTGTTCTTTGTTCAAAATTTCCAGTTCAAAAGTACTCCCAACTTCAAGTTTCCAACTTCAAGATTTCTACCATTTTGCTAAAGTGGCATTAAATATATCTTGTGTGATGCGTTCAAAAATTTCGCCGATGGCGGTGTCTTTTTGGCTTCCAACCAATTGTGCGTTACCTGCATAGTCGTAAAAGAACGAAAAACGTTGTTCCAACTCGGCGTTTTCATCGTTTTTATCAAAAAAGCGAACCAAAACAGTAATTGTCAATCTATTCTGTGCTGCTCTGTTATCGGCTGTTGCTGTTGTTGGAGAAATACGATATTCAATGATTTCACCTTCGTAGGTTAAATCGCCTCCCGATTTCACAAGGACCAAACTGGTTTGGTTCAAGATAAGATCTTGTAGAGCTAGTGTAAAATCAAGCTCCAATCCTGGCTCAATCAAGGGCGCGTTGTTTTGAAAGTAATTGACTTGAAATGTTTTGGTAGTTGCAGGAATCGATGCTCCTGTAAAAGAATAAGGGCCACAACCTAGTAAACCTAATGATAGTGCAACCGTAAGTATAAAATTGAAATATTTCACGTGGTTTTTTTAATTGAATAACGCTTATTTACAAATCGAATTGCTTGATTTTTCGATATAATGTCCGTTCACTGATTCCCAACTCGGACGCCGCCAGTTTGCGTTTTCCCTTATGCCGTTCCAATGACTTTTTGATCAGTTCAAGTTCTTTGTCGTGTAAAGATAAGGTTTCTTCTTCCTCTATCTCTTCTGCAAAGTAATATTTGTCCTTGGTATTTTCTTCAGTTTCTTCATTTCTCTCATTATATGGATGAGTTTTTTCTGCCAAAGATAATATCTCTCCTTCTTCAGTAGCTTCTTCAAAATCAGTGTCGTCCCCTTCACCATATATTTTCTGTATGAGACTTTCGTTTTTCTTTTGGACCTCCATTGCATTTCCATTTTTCATAAGTTCCATGGTCAATTTTTTGAGGTCACTCAAATCGCTTTTCATGTCGAAGAGAACTTTATACAAAATTTCGCGTTCGTTACTAAAGTCACCATCCGCTTTTGACGTCCTGATGACCGCCGGCAGATTGCTTCCGTGATTTGGCAGATAACTTAATAATGTATTGGCATTGATAACCCTATTTTGTTCCAATACTGAAATTTGCTCGGCTGCATTTCGCAACTGACGAATGTTTCCATTCCAACGATTTTTCAGAAGTACTTCAACGGCATCATCGGTCAATTTGATAGTGGGCATTTTATATTTCATTGCAAAGTCATTTGCAAACTTTCTGAACAGTAAATGTATGTCTTCTTTTCGCTCACGCAATGGCGGAATATTGATGTCCACGGTACTCAATCGATAAAATAAATCTTCTCTAAATTTTTCCTTTTTAATAGCTTCAAACATATCCACATTGGTTGCGGCTACTATACGGACATTGGTTTTTTGAACCTTACTGGAACCTACTTTGATAAATTCACCATTTTCCAAAACTCGAAGCAAGCGAACTTGTGTGGTCAAAGGCAATTCGCCAACTTCATCTAAAAAAATTGTACCACCATCAGCAACTTCAAAATAACCTTCCCTGGTTTGTGAGGCTCCTGTAAAAGATCCTTTCTCATGACCAAACAATTCACTGTCAATCGTGCCTTCTGGAATCGCACCACAGTTGACAGCAATGTACTTTCCGTGCTTACGGTGAGACAATTGATGGATGATTTTTGGGATGCTTTCTTTACCCACGCCACTTTCACCAGTGACCAATACCGAAATGTCAGTTGGGGCAACTTGTATTGCTTTTTCTATGGCACGATTAAGTTTTGGGTCATTCCCGATAATTCCGAATCGTTGTTTTATGGCTTGTATTGCTTCCATATGATTATTCCTAAAAAGATAGTCCCGCTAGATCGGGATCAATCATAATTTTTATAAATTATTTTTTGAATACCCAACTGCTTCTCCAATTAGTGTTGCAGTTGTACATTGCTTAATTTTTACATTTACAAAATCCCCGATTTTATAGTGCTCTTTTGGAAATACGACAACTGTACTTTGAGCATTGCGTCCTGACCATTCCATGTCAGATTTTTTGGAGGATCTCTCAACAAGAACTTCTACAGTTTCCCCTAAAAATTGTTGTGTTCTGTAATGACTGTGCTGCTGTTGCAAATCGACAATTTCTTGGAGTCTCCTTTTTTTGGTTTCTTCAGGAATGTCATCTTCCAATTTGCGTTCTGCCAACGTTCCAGGACGTTCGGAATAGGCATACATGTAACCAAAATTGTATTGAACGTATTGCATCAAAGACTTGGTGTCCTGATGGTCTTCTTCGGTTTCTGTTGGAAAACCGGTAATCATATCTTGCGATATGGCACAATCTGGAAGAATTTGTCGAATATCATCAATCAATTTAATATACGCTTCCCGAGTATGTTGACGGTTCATGGCTTTTAATATCCGATTGCTGCCACTTTGCACTGGCAAATGAATGTAATTGCAGATGTTGTCAAATTTTGCCACGGTGCGCACCACATCCAATGTCATATCTTGTGGATTGGAAGTGGAAAAACGAATGCGCATTTTAGGTTGTGCTTTGGCGCATAGTTCCAAAAGTTCTGAGAAGTTGACAGAGGTTGCTTTTTGAAGGTCGTTGGCCTTCTCGAAATCTTTTTTTAGTCCTCCACCATACCAAAGGTAACTGTCTACATTTTGGCCTAATAATGTAATTTCTTTATAGCCTTTGTTCCATAGGTCATTGACTTCCTCTATAATACTTTGAAAGTCTCGACTGCGCTCACGACCACGGGTAAAAGGAACAACACAGAAAGTACACATATTGTCGCAACCACGGGTGATTGAGACCAATGCAGTTACACCATTGCTATTTAATCTTACAGGCGATATGTCTCCATAGGTTTCGTCTTTTGAAAGGAGAACATTGATGGCATCATTCCCATCTTCAACTTCCGCAATCAGGTTTGGCAAATCCTTATAAGCATCGGGTCCTACGACCAAATCAAC
>JBGTDZ010000018.1:0-5478 GCA_041748055.1 Aquaticitalea sp. | reverse complement strand
GACATCACTGACAATTATGATATTTCCATTTTTTGCAATCATATGGTCCAACAATTTTTTACGTTGCTGATTTAAGGATGGCAATGCTCCAAATAAATTATTGATATTTTGTTGGTGCGAAATGGTAGCTGCAGTGATCACTGGAATCCGTTCTTCTGAAACTAAAGTTGCAAGGTCTTCTTCCACATTTCCGTAAAAAGGTATTAAGATTGCATCGTAATTTTTGATGTTATGATCTTGGGCTGAAGTTATTAATTTTGAGTTGAGCTGTGTGTTTTCAGCTTCTATTATTTTGGTTTCCAACGTTAATCCCAATTTTTTGATAGAATCCATTGCGATTTTTGCTCCGGCATAAAACTCCATATGTTTTCTAATAAATTCATCCGAAATGGAACTGAAATTTTTCAAGCCGCTGATGTGATCATTGAATCCCAGTTCTGTAAATGGCAATAAGAACATGATTTTTTGGCTCTTTGTAGTGTTCATTGTCATCGCCAAATTCTTCATTCTGCTAGAATTATCAATTTGCGTAGGCGGCTGAATATTCGTTTCTTCCACTATGAAGTTCCCTTTTTTGGGTATTTTTATGGTTGCTCCAATTTGTACCGACTCCTGAAGTTGCGGATTTAACACCACAAAATCCGCAATACTCATCTCCGCTTTTTTAGCAAGCCCGTAGAGTGTTTCTTTTGGCTGAATTTCGTAATAGTCATATGGTTCGGATTTCGTATCGGTAGTTCTCTCAGTAGTCGGTGAGATGGTATCAGTATCCGATTTAACAATCTTAAGCTCATACTTTTCCAACTTATCAGGATCTGACGGATCAGATATTTTTGGTTCTTGTTTTTCTGGTTGAACATCCACAAAAGTTTCTCTAATGGAGTTGTCAGATATAGAATCCTTTTTTGTTTCCTTTACTACATTGGTAACGGGCGTATCATTATCTGATGTGTTTGCAGCTGCCTCCGAAGGAATACGAATGGTATGACCAGCTTGAAGCATCCTAACAATATGAGGGTTTAACTGTTCGAGCGCTTCAATGGTGGTTTCATATTTTTTTGATAGTCCATATTTTGTGTCCCCTGATTTTACAAGATACCTTTCATAAGGAGACGGAGCTTGTTTTATTTGCGGAATTTTAAGGATTTGGCCTTCCCGTAAAATTCCTGTAAGGATGTCAGTATTGGACCCTACCAATTGCTGAACAGTTAGGCCATTGGCATGTGAAATACCCCATAGGGTTTGTCCTTTGAGCACCAAATGGTTTTTATATCCATCAAATGTGAAATCTGTAGTTTCCATCTCTGGAACAGGTGATAGATATTGTAAATTTTCTTCACTTGTATTGATCTTGAGCACATGCCCTTCATTCAAACCAGGTACAATATGGGGATTCATCGATTCCATTTCGGAAATCGATACACCAAAGCGTTTGGCCAAGCCATATTTAGTCTCACCTTTTTTAACATTATATGTGAGGGATTTGTTCGCGGTAGAGGATTTGATGGCCGCTGAGGCACTTTCCAATTGAGGCGTTTGAATTTTAGATTTTGGAATAATCAATATATCATTTTCCTTGATATCATCCAATGATATTAAGGTAGACAAGTTGGCTTGCTGAATTTCATAAGGTGTCACATTGTATTTTTTTGAGATGTCTATAATGGTTTCGCCCCTACTAACCGTGTGTCTTGTTGTGTTTTCTTGGGCATGTCCCAATAAGAAACACATAAAAAACAGCATACACAGATTTAAGAGACGCTTAATTTTTATCACAAGTCTTGAGGGTTAGATTACGAAAAAACATATTCTGATAAAATTACCAAAAAATCCGTCAAGAGTAATATTCCCAAACATAATTATCAAGATGTTATTAACATTTGAAGCTAAAATCCTATAGCTAAAAAAGCTGTCTTTTTTCCATAAGAAGTCAAAGTGCTTTACTTTTTGCTTTTATTTCCTATAAATTGAATCCAAACTAATGAGTGTTAAAAAAACTTATAAAATTTTCCTGATTTTTGAGTCATTAATTGTTTTAATTGTGTCCACTTATATGCCATTTAAGTGTGAATTTCGGAAGTTTATTACTACCCTTTCTAACTTTAGACTTGCGAAGGTGGAAGAGGAATTATACTAGTACGACTGATGAACTGGATTGCCTATTCATTATCATGATTAAATACTTGTTATATGAAAATTGAAGAAGTAATTGGAATTCTTGCAGGGTTATTTACAACCATAGCCGTATTGCCACAAATTATAAAAGCAGTAAAGACCCGCAATGTTGAGGATGTGAGCAAGAGAATGTTTGTAATTCTTTGTCTCGGAGTTGGTCTATGGTTGGTCTATGGAATCTTGAAAATCGACTGGCCCATTATACTTACCAATGGTGTTTCGTTGGTGCTAAATGGAATTATGCTCTATGTTGTTTTAATGTCAAGTGATAAAACCAATAAAAGTTAAGTCCATCCATTTTTAAAAGGCATTATTCAATCTGAAGATATATAAATTCTAAAAGAGTTCATTATTTATTTTATTGAACACTTTAAATCGGTAGTTTATCTTTAATTTTATTTAAACTTAAATCATACATAAAATGGGAGCACAAGACAAAAAAAAGGATTCATCAAAGAAGGAAGATAAAAAAGGAGATTCAAAAAAATCCCCTGCTGCTAAAAAATCTGGATCCACAACAAAGAAAAAATAGTAAATATTTTTTAACGAAAAGCTTCTGCCAACCTTGTGTTGAACAGAAGCTTTTTGCTTTTAATCACAGATTAATTTAATGCTTACCCAAATTATTTTGATTAAAATTGTTCTAGTGGAAACTTAATTTTTCGAATGATTTTATTTTATTCCAATGCTTCCACGAAACTTTTAGAATTTTGAATAAAAGCCCGTCCTGCCAAAACGAAAAGTGATCTTTTTCTCAGGAGGTTTTTATAAATTTTAATTTCTTAAGTCATGCATCACTAACATTGGCACTTTCGAATCATAGGCCATTTCCTTTACTAAGGGCTTTGTTAGTTTTCTTGAAAAAAAGGCATGTTTTTTATTGATGAATGCTACCATGTCACTTTCTCTACTTTCTACAAAAAAATTAAGGGCAGCAGAAACCGATTTATGATTGAAGAGATGAAATGAATGATTTACGTCTTCAAAGTATTCTTCCAATAGTTTTTTATTATTTAATTGCTTTTCGCTTAATGTATCTTTATCTGAAACATGCAATACCACAATTGAAGCATTGCACCTTATTGCAATATCAACGAGATATTTCAATTCCCGACTTTTAAAGTGGGTTTTGTAACTGGTGGGAAATACAATTTCTTTTGGAAGGCCTTTTTTTGCCATTTCGGGAATCACAATGACAGGGCAATTCCTTATTTTTTCCATAACGCTCAAAGCAGTGCTTCCATAAACGGTACTTCGAGAACTGGATTCGCCTTGCGTTCCCATAACGATAAGCTCAATGTCCTTTTCTTCAACCGTTGTATTAATGGCTTCCAAAATGTTGTTAAAAGCAGAGATGGTTTTAAAACTATGATTTGGGTTTCGGTTTTCCATAAATGCTAAACTGTCTAAAAGCAAACGTAGTCCGTTTTCGGAATTTTCTTTTGAGGTTTCATACATTACACTTCCTTTATCCATGTTTATAATGCCTTCAATGTCGTTTGATTTGACATAAAACACATTGAGAAGAAAAAACACGCACGGCTCATCTTTATAAATTTCCAAAGCAAAGTTGATGGCCTCTGAAGCATTGTCTGAAAAATCTGTGGGCAATAATATCTTGCGTTTCATTGGATGATTTTTAATTATGAGCAAATTTACTCGTGTATATTCGATAAGACAATGATAAATATCAGTTTTCAAGATTGCTCTTGGACTGGTTCCTAACACCATTCATAACATCTTCAAAAACCTCACAAGACCCATTGCAATTAATTTATTCGATTTTCCGCTGGTAAATATTTCAGGATTTAATTCCGGACCGGTTTGCAAATTTCTTAATTCAACATAAAATAATTCCGATACTTGATAGTTAAACCAAATCAGAAATAAAATTCACAAAATTAACAGCTGAATTTTGTTCCATCAATATTGCTGATATATAGGGTCGAAATGTCAAAGTCATTAAGTTTGTTATCTCGGTTAATATCTTTATCTAAAACTCTATAAACTAAAATTTGTTCATTATTCTTTTCAAATATTTGATGCAAAAATTGCACCGATTTAATACGTATATTTTTGTCAGTCAACATACGAGTAACTTCTGATTCGATTTCTTCAAATTTCAAATTATAAAGATTTCCAGTTATTTCATATCTGCTATAATCAGAAACACTCAAACTTCCCGAACCATAGCTTGATGAACTAAAGTAATTGCTTCGAGAGCCATATATTTCGTATTCGCCAATTGGATGAATTAAATATTTCGTGCTGTCAATATGAATTGGTAAATCAGCTATTTCAATCAACGTGGAATCTTTTTTCAATTTCTGATTTTCAATTTTTCCATCTTCAGGATAACTAAATTTTGGTTTTTCTTCATTTCCACAAGAGGTTAGAAGTATTAATGCAAGTCCTAAAATTATAAAGTTTCTCATATTTTTATTCAAATGAGTGGCAACGTTCTCGCATGCGCATCAGTCTCGTTCTTGGCGATCTGCGTATTATCGGCGAGCAAGAATTTTAAAAGTAGTTAATAAGTTCCAGCTGGTAAAATGCAGCGATTGTGTGGATGCAGTGTTGTGCGTTCGTGCTAATTCTACTGAGATTAAATTTATGGTTGTATTGGCTTTCTTCTGTGCGTAACTACAATACACCACGCTAAAAGAATTAAGTGGCTAAATATTGTTGGCAACAATCCTATTCCTCTTAAATCAAGTGCAAGTTTACTATGTAATAGTATCGAAATAGCACCAATATTATAAATTATCATAGTTTTTACCATATCTGTATTGTTTTCATTTTCACGAAAAAACCAGCACGCTGCTGCTAATGATAATATTGCCGCACCAGTAATTCGCGCAACTGTCACCGCAATGACATTTAACGATTCTGCACCCAAAAGTGCAGTTACAACAGTCGTTGGAAATGTTATTAACGAGACACCAGTAATTCCTTCAAAAATCGCTGTAACAACTAATAATTTTTTCATAGTGAAGATTTTAAATTTCTACATTAGTTTGGGTTTTCAAAAGCATGACGCACAACGTTTGGCGTTTGAGCTGTGGCGTGGTTTTGTTACGGAAGATTCCAAACATGCACTTGCAAGAGGAAAATCCGCAAGATTTTCCAAGTAGGCATTGACCAAGCCATAGCTTATATACTGTGTGCCTGTTGCACAACTCTGTTGATAAAGTTAATGGAATAATGTGTTTTGGGCCCATAAAATTTATAATTTGTTGGTATGCAAGGAAAAAAGACCTATCAAGAGAAGCTTTTCAATTCATTTCAATTGAGCGAGCGCAT
>JBGTDZ010000017.1:0-7491 GCA_041748055.1 Aquaticitalea sp. | reverse complement strand
GTAAAATACTGGCGTCTTTTTCCGTCTCCCAAACTTTTTACAGTGGAATCAATCCAACCATAACAAAGTGCGACCTTGACGGCCTCTTCCCAACGCATGGAATCATTGTCATTTGCCACTTTATAGAAAATCAAATAGACACCTTTTGACGTGGAATGGTTGTGGTGCAACCACTCACGCCATTCGCTATCCGTTTTAAAATAATGTTCTTGAAGACTCAAAGTTACAATCTTTTTGATTCCACATAGAAGTCAGCATCCACTAGGATATCATCGTTTTTTATCGGCATTGTTGACCAATCGGCTTTAGGAAACAGCCACTGTTCTTTTCCATCAATGGTGACTTGCACTGGCATATCGAATTTGTCAACAATGTTTGTCCAGCGGTATTTAAGTTGATTGTTTTTGACTTCATATTCCAAAGTTGGAATACGTGTATCTCTCAAATATTGATTGAAAAACTCGGTCAAATCAATTCCAGTTTGTTTGCTCAAATAATCTTCCACTTGCTGGGTTGTAACTGTTTGATGATAGAAAGTTGCGTTGAGACCTCTTAAAATCTGACGCCATTTGTCATCATCTTCAAGTAATTGTCGCAAGGTTTGGAGCATATTTGCGCCTTTGGGATACATATCACCTGAGCCACCTTTGTTAACACCATAATGTCCGATAATAGGTTGTTCATTCGCAATTCCTTTGCGCAGGCCAATAACATATTCCGAACCAGCATCTTTGCCATAATAATACTCCACAAACAGATTTTCTGAATAGGATGTAAATCCTTCATGGATCCACATATCCGCAATGTCCTTATAGGTAATATTGTTGGCAAACCATTCATGCCCGGCTTCGTGTATGATGATGTAGTCAAACTTCAATCCCCAACCGGTGCCTGATAAATCCCTTCCCAAATAGCCCTTCATAAATTTGTTGCCATAAGTAACAGAACTTTGATGTTCCATACCCAAATAGGGCACTTCTACCAATTTAAAACCGTCTTCATAAAATGGATAGGGCCCAAACCAATGTTCGAAGGCCTTCATCATTTTAGGTGCATCTTTAAAATGTTCTTTGGCTTTTTCTAAATTATCTTTGAGCACATAATAATCAAAAGTTAAATTTCCTTTTTCCCCTGTATAATCTTCCGAAAAATGGACGTAATCCCCGATGTTCACATTGACACCGTAATTGTTGATGGGATTATTCACAAACCAATGAGAGGTCACAGTGCCATCTTTATTTTCGGTTTTGGAACGTAATCTGCCGTTAGAGACATTGGTCAATTCCTTCGGATTGGTAACGCTAATAAGCATGCTATCTACTTCGTCGTACATGTGATCTTTGTTCGGCCACCACACGCTGGCGCCAAGACCTTGACACGATGTGGCTATAAAGTCCTTACCGTTTTCATCTTTTTTCCAAGAGAATCCTCCATCCCAAGGCGCACGAACGGCTTCTTTGGGCTGTCCTTCGTAATGGACTTCCAAACTTTGAACAGTTTCCACTGGCTGAGGTTTTTTCAAGGTGATGAAATGCGCATTGCCATCAGTTTTGAATTGCAATTCCTGACCATCTTGAGTCACTTTGGTAATTTTTAAAGGTGATTGCAAATCAAGTTGAAGCATGGAGTTTGGCTCCAAAACTTTATATTGAACCGTATTTTTTCCTTTGATGGATTTTGATGTTGGATTCACAGTCACGTCCAAGTGGTAATAGGTCAAATCCCACCAAGCGCGTTCAGGTGTGATGGCACCACGCAATGTATCTTGATGAGTGAATGTAGTTTCTTTCTTGTCCATCAAGCCTTGTGCGTTGACATTTAGACTGATTAGACCAACTAAAATTTGAATAGAATACTTTTTCATGTCTTTGAATTAATTTCTAATAATTTGATTTGGAAATACTACGACACTTTCGTGGCCATCTTTACCAACAGATGCCACACCAAAATAAAAATTGTCAATAACAATGCCCTCTAAAGTGAATTCTGTAACATCGCCCACATATCTACTGTGATCCCAAGTTGGGGAGGTGGTATCTCTCCAATAGATTTTATAGCGAGTCGCGCCATCGACTTTGTCCCATTTTAGTTTAGCCGACGGTTCAACTATGCCTCCTATGGCGACAGACTTCGGTGGAGGAGGCGCAGATGCCAAACTGGCCAAACTGATAGCATTGACTGCTGTCAGTTTTTGTGCGTATGGAAAATTGACATGTTCAAACGTATCGCCATAATTAATCCCATTTTCGGTTCGGATGTCTTGATGTTGTTGGGTGTAATTTTCATGCGCCTCCATAATTCTTATTCCGGGATAGCCTAAATCGTTAAATGGACGATGGTGTCCACCACGACCGAAACGGTCCAATCTGTAAACCATCATCGGATTCATTTCTGGCATATAAGTTTGTACTGTTTTATGAACATAACGTGCCAATTGGCGAGAGATTCCGTCGACTTCGCCACCATAAAAACGTCGCGAGTTTCGTTCGCGTTCGGTTTCGGTAGGAGGAACTGGTTCAGAAAAAATACGGAAGGTTCTGTTGTCGATGACGCCATCGACACCTTCAATGTTCCCAATCATGTCATTATTGAGAATCCCGATGATGTCCCAAACTTTTTCTTTTGCGTAGGCTGCCAATCCTGCACCACCAAATAATCCTTGCTCTTCACCTGATAATCCAACATAAATGATGCTGCTTTCAAATTTATACTTCGACAACACTCTTGCCGCTTCAATTGTTCCAGCCATTCCAGAAGCATTGTCGTTGGCACCTGGTGCATCCGTAGTAAAATCCATCGTATCGCTGGCACGAGAATCGATATCACCACTCATAATGATATAACGATTGGGATATGTGGTGCCAGTCTGAATCGCCACCACATTGACTACCAATGCATCGTGAGGTACACGACTGTTACCTTCTTTGGAAACCAAATCCTTTTGATAGAATACATTCAGACAACCATCACAGTCTTTAGAAATGCTTTCAAATTCTGATTTTATCCAGCGTCTTGCCGCGCCAATACCACGAGTATTGGAAACCGTATCGCTAAAGGTATTTCGGGTTCCAAAATCGCTCAGGGTTTTAACATCCTGTTTGATACGCTCTGCAGAAACATTATCGATAATATCATAGATTTTAGGATCTGTCTGTGCATATGAAAGAGTAGTAAAAAATAATAGAGCAATTTTAAATAGTTTTGACATGATTGGGGTGTTAATTTTTTAATACGATGGTTCCAAAGATGTTGGCATCAATCCAGCCTCTGTTTTTATCTTCTCCTTCAACTGGAATGGAACCTATGAAATTTTCACGCTCCAAACTGCCATCATTATCACAATAAGCAATGGCAAATCCTATTTTTTTTCCAACAGATAATTTGACAGGGGTATTGATGCCTTCTTCCTCATATGAGTTGTCATATAAAGAAAATTTCAATTCCCAGATTGTGCTATTCCCGGATGTGACATGTTTTGATATAATATGATTATTGTAGAGCTTTCCAACTTTTTCCGTTGACATATCCACCACATTACCATCCAAAGCCACATGGTATGCAAAGGCGTTGTGATTGTATTGATGATCGCCGCCACTGTTTTCTTCATCAATGAAAACTTCCACACAGTCATCATCCCACCATAATTTTAATGGGTCGTGGTATTGATCAAACAAGACATCATCCGTAATTTCTGCAAGGACATACAAGGCATTATCATCCCATGTCAATTTATACCGTCCTGAAAAATCTTCATCTGAATACGGCTCTCCAAGCCATCGTTGGTCTATCGGATGCCATGAAGTTTTACTCCAGATGGATTCATTTGAAATTCCATCAATATTTGGAGCAGCTTCAGTATAAAAGACCTCAATAAGCTGTGTGGTTTGTTTATTAGTTTCTTGGGCATTCATCAAAAGGAAGCTGAAAACAATATTTAAAATGATAAAATAATTTAATCTGTGCTCTGTCATAATACGATGTCTATGTGTCTAAAGATAATAAAAATAAAAAAGCCAATTCAAAGTTGAATTAGCTTTTAGAGTTACCAATATTAATTCGAATTAGCCTAAAATTTTAGAAACAATATTTGTTTTCCGCTTTCACTTTTTCGGCAATCGCTTTGCGCAAATCGACAATGTCGGGATAGTTTTGGTATTTCACAAAACGTTTCAGTCCCATAAGCATCATGCGTTGTTCATCTCCTTCAGCAAAAGAAATAATGCTTTCTTTTCCGTTTTTCTCAACGATGGAAACGGCATTATATAAATACAATTTTGCCATGGCTATTTGAATTTCCTGTGATTTTTCCCCGAAACGTTTAGCGTTTTTCTCTGTTCTTAAAATAGTGGATTCTGCCATATAAATTTCTATAAGGATGTCTGACGCTGCCAATAGTAATTGTTGCTGCTCATCCAACTTTTCACCAAATTTTTGAGCCGCCGCACCAGCAACCATTAAGAATACTTTCTTTAATTTGGCAATCATCTCCTTTTCTTCAGTAAATAATTCTGAATAATCTGGCGTATCAAAAGAAGGGATTCCCATCAATTCATTTTGAACAGCTGTTGCTGGACCTATTAAATCCACATGACCTTTCATTGCTTTTTTGACCAACATGCCTACTGCAAGCATACGGTTGATTTCGTTAGTGCCTTCGTAAATCCTTGCAATACGTGCATCCCTCCAAGCTGCTTCCATAGGTGTTTCTTTAGAAAAGCCCATGCCACCAAAGATTTGGATGCCTTCATCCGCACAGTGTTGAACGTCTTCAGAAACTGCAACTTTTAGTATTGAACATTCAATAGCGTATTCCTCTACACCTTTAAGTTCCGCTTCTTGATGACTATTTCCAGCTGCTTCACGCATGGCAATGCGGTCTTCAATATTTTTCGCAGCTCTGTAAGAGGCTGATTCCCCTGCATAACAATTGGTTGACATTTCTGCCAATTTCAATTTAATGGCACCAAAATCTGAAATGGGAGTATTGAATTGCCTTCGTTCATTAGCGTATTGAATAGCCGTCGTGGTAATTCGTCTTTGGGAATCCAAACAAGCGGCGGCCAATTTGATACGTCCGATATTGAGAGCATTCATGGCAATCTTGAATCCTTCGCCACGACCTGCCAACATATTTTCGACTGGAACAACAGTGTCACTAAAAAATACTTGCCGGGTGGAAGAGGCGTGTATCCCTAATTTCTTTTCTTCTTCACCCAATGTAATACCGTTGCTGGGGTCTTGCTCGACGATAAAACCTGTGATGTTTTTATCGTTTTCAATTCTTGCAAACACTATAAACATATTACAGAATCCAGCATTGGTAATCCACATTTTCTGACCGTTTATTTTATAGGATTTTCCATCGGTAGAGAGGGTAGCCGTTGTTTTTCCTGAATTGGCATCAGATCCAGCACCTGGTTCAGTAAGCGCATAGGCACCAAACCATTCGCCAGTAGCCAATTTTGGGACGTATTTTTGTTTTTGTTCTTCTGTTCCGTATAAGGTAATTGGCATTGTACCAATCCCTGTGTGGGCGCCAAATGCAGTACTGAAAGACCCAGTTCCACTGGAAATGTATTCACAAACGATCATGGAAGAAACTAATCCCATTCCAAGTCCGCCGTAAGCTTCAGGCACTGACACTCCCAAAAAGCCCATTTCTCCTGCTTTTCGCATGACTTGCTCTGTCAATGCATAATCTTTCTGCTCAAAACGCTCTTTGTGAGGAATGATTTCTCGATCGTTGAACTCGATAACCGAATCACGCATCATTTGCTGTTCTTCTGAAAAATCTTCAGGAGTAAATACGTCTTCACATTTGGTTTCCTTGACGAGGAATTGGCCACCTCTTAAAATGTCTTTTTCTGTTGTTGTTTCCATAAGCCTCTCCCCAACCCTCTCCAAAAGAGAGGGAGCTTTACGGGATGTTTTATTATTTTGTTAATTATTCATTTATATTTTATACACGATTTAATTTCTTTCTTCTTCCCTTTGGGAAGATGCAGAAGGCAGATGGGCTTCTAATTAAGAAATTCAAAAATCCCACAAGCTCCTTGACCAGTACCGACACACATCGTTACAGCTCCGTACTTACCCGTCATGCTTCGCTTACGCATTTCATCAAATAATTGAACTGATAATTTTGCACCTGTACAACCAAGTGGATGCCCAAGCGCGATGGCGCCACCATTGACATTTACTATATCAGGGTTCAATCCTAATTCACGGATCACTGCCAAAGATTGGGAAGCGAAAGCTTCATTTAATTCGATTAATTCCAAATCCTTTTGTTCCAAGCCGGCCAATTTCAACGCTTTTGGAATCGCTTTGATAGGTCCGATTCCCATAATTCGGGGTTCGACTCCCGCAGCGGCGTAATTGACCAAACGTGCAATCGGCAAAAGATTCAATTCCTTCACCATATCTTCACTCATAATCATCACAAAGGCGGCCCCATCACTCATTTGGGACGAATTTCCTGCAGTCACACTTCCGTTGGTGGCGAACACGGGTTTTAATTTTGCCAAGGCTTCCAAGCTTGTTCCGGCACGAGGGCCTTCATCTTTGGTAACCGTATATTTTTTTGTGGCTTTCTTTCCATTGGAATCCACATAGGTTTCATCAACTTCGATTGGAACAATTTGGTCCTGAAAACGATTTTCCGCTAAGGCTTTCAATGCTTTCATATGGGAATTATAAGCAAATTCGTCCTGATCTTCACGCGATACTTTGAATTGGTTGGCAACGGCCTCGGCAGTATTTCCCATGCCCCAATAATAATCTTCATGACCAGCTTTGACAATGTCATAGTTCAATTCCGGCTTAAATCCTGACATTGGTACGGCACTCATGCTTTCAGCACCACCAGCGATGATGCAACTGGCCATGCCACTTTGAATTTTTGCGGTTGCCATCGCAATGGTTTCCACTCCTGATGAGCAGAAGCGATTGACAGTCACGCCAGGAACATCCACAATATTCAACCCCATCAAGGAAATTAAACGTGCCATATTCAGTCCTTGTGAGCCTTCTGGCATTGCGTTGCCTACGATGACATCGTCGATTCGATTTGGATCAAGATTTGGCAGTTCACTCATCATGTATTTGATGGTTTCTGCTGCCAATTCATCTGTCCTTTTAAATCGGAACACACCTCTCGGTGCTTTCCCAACGGCTGTTCTATATGCTTTTACTATATATGCGGTTTTCATAGGCCTCTCCACAGCCCTCTCCAAAAGAGAGGGAGTTTATTCGGAGTTTTATTTTAAATTTTTAGACTTCATTTTTATTTGCATGTATTTAAAGTCTCCCCTCTGGGGAGATTTAGATGGGCTCTTAATTTCTCAACGGTTTTCCAGTCTTCAACATATGCTGAATTCGTTCAAGAGTTTTTCTTTCTGTACAAAGTGAAAGAAATGCTTCCCTTTCTAAATCCAACAAATATTGTTCACTGACAAACGTTGGCTCAGATAGATCGCCACCTGCCATGAC